>JBDUEH010000684.1:0-1766 GCA_040002555.1 Gemmatimonadales bacterium
TCGACTTCTACTCGCGGCTGGTCGATGCGCTCCTCGAGAAGAACATCAAGCCCAACGCCACGCTCTACCACTGGGACCTTCCGGCCGCACTCGACGATCGTGGTGGATGGCTGAACCGCGACATCGCCGAATGGTTTGCCGACTACGCGACGATCGTATTCGACAAGGTTGGCGATCGAGTTCCAATGTGGGCGACGATCAACGAACCCTGGGTGATCATGGACGGCGGCTACATGCATGGCACACTGGCGCCGGGCCACCACAGCGCGTTTGAAGCGGCGATCGTGACGCACAACATTCTTCGTGCGCACGGCCGAGGTGTGCAGGCGTTCCGCGCGAGCTCGCATACGAAGGCCGCGCAAGTCGGTCTCGTCGTAAACCTCGAACCGAAGTACCCTGCTTCCGATTCGGCGGAAGACATCGCTGCGACGGCTCGCGCCGATGCGTACATGAATCGCCAATACCTCGATCCGGTTTTCAAGGGCAGTTATCCCGAAGAGCTCAGCGAGATTTTCGGCGAAGCGTGGCCGAGCTGGCCCGACGAAGACTTTCAGCTCATTCGGGAGAAGTTCGACTTCCTCGGCATCAACTACTACACGCGCGGTGTCACCCAAGACGATCCCGCCAGCATTCCCGTTTGCGCGAGCAAGGTGCATCAACCCGACCACGTGTACATGGAAACGGGCTGGGAGGTTTTCCCCGATGCGCTCCGAAGAGCTCTCGTCTGGGTGAAGGAGCGTTACGGCGACATTCCTCTCTACATCACGGAGAACGGATCGACTTTCTACGATCCGCCGGCGGCGATTGACGGTGTTGTTGATGATCCGCTTCGCGTTGACTGTCTGCGAGGCAACCTTGAAGCCGTCAGTCAGGCGATGAACGAAGGGGCGCCAGTGAAAGGCTACTTCGCCTGGTCTCTTCTCGACAACTTCGAGTGGAGTCACGGCTACTCGATGCGATTCGGCGTCGTTCACGTGAACTACGAAACGCAGGAGCGAACGATCAAGTCGAGCGGCAAGCTGTACGCGGAAGTCATCCGGACTAGCGGAGCTGTGCTGGTCGAATAGGTACGCGTCGCTCATCGCTTCAGTACTTGAAAGTGACGATAGCCGGAAGGCTTCGAACGACCACTCCACCTTTTACGGGCGTCGCCTGCTTCCCGTTCTCTTCTGTCTCTCTGATCGCGCGATCTGACGGCGATTCGACGACAAGGCCGCCGGCCGGAACTCGAATTCCCTTGTCGATGTTGACCTGAATGTCTTTCCCAATGGCGCGCATCGTGTACGTCAGTGTTCCGTAATGCGTCGAGAGGCCCCGAATTGCGACTCCCTTCTCCTCACGCGCCCAGTTTTCCGGAATGCCGCCGCCGATCACCAATGATGAGTCGGATTCTCTCTCGAATGCGAACATGTCGAGTGCCGATCTTATGAAATCGGAACCGACCCACGTATGCGGCATGTCCCCGATGAAACTCGGCTTCAGCGAATCGCGATAGACGACTTCGGCCCACTGATGCCACGCCTTCGGTCGCTGGTCGTTGAAGAAGAAGTCGGCGATCTCGTGAGCCTTTTCTTTCTCGCCCATCCGCACGAAGACGCCTACAGTCCGCCACTCATATGGCGTGTAACCGTCCCAGACAGCGCTGTCCCGTCGATTGACGAAGTTCTCGTAGTACTTGGCGAACGTTCGATTCAACGCGGGTTGCGGGATGTGCGCTAGCTCGTCGCCGGGATTGATCGCAATCGTCGTCGACGTCGCGTCGAAGT
>JBDUEH010000685.1:0-1764 GCA_040002555.1 Gemmatimonadales bacterium
CTCGCGTTCATCAGCGAGCGCACGGGTATCGCCAACATCTTCCTGTACGATTTCAGCAATCAGCAGCACTACCAGCTGACGAATGTGCTCGGCGGCGTTCAGGCAATCACTGAGTACAGCCCCGCTTTAACGTGGGCGCGTGGTGCCGACCGGATGGCGTTCACGTATTACGAGAACGGTGACTACACCGTGTGGTCGACGGATAACCCACGAAGGCTCAAGACTGTCGCGTTCAAGTACGCGCCTGCGGCGAGCACGGGACTCGTGATGAATGTCCCGACAATTCCGACGTCGGCAATGAGCTCTTCATCGGCTCCGACCACGTCAGTGATAACCGAGACCCCGAGACGCGCGGACGCATCACAGGTATCCATTTACCGCGCGCCAGGCGGCACGCGGCCATCAGGTGTTCTATCCGAAGGTGAAGCGCAAAACAACGAAGTCCAATCGACAACGGTTGCGCTGCTCAACGCCAATCCCGATTTCGCCCTGCCGGATACGACTCGCTTCCGCGACTACGCCTATTCGGTGGGATTCAAGCCCGATTACATCGCGCAGCCTGAAGTCGGCTACGCGACCGGAAACCAATACGGCTTGAGTGGCTTCAACGGCGGCACGACGATCGTGCTCAGCGATCTGCTCGGCAACGACCAGATTGCGCTTTCAGCGTCGGTGTACGGACAGCTTCGCGACGCAAGCGTCTTTGGCGCGTACGCCAACCTGAGCCACCGTTGGCAGTACACGGCGGGCGCGTATCAGCAGCCGGTGTTTCTGCCGCAGAATGGCGGAGAAATCTCCAACAACAATGACGGATCACAAACGCTGTCCGTTCTGTACACTCGGTACGTTCTTCGAAACGCATTCCTGTCAACACAGTATCCGCTGAATCGCTTCTCGCGCTTCGAGACCGGGTTGCAGTTCAACAGCATCGGCCGATCCGTTGTCTCGTTGTCACAGACCTGCTACTTCGACGGCTGCACTTCTCCCCAGATCGACGACGTTGCCAATGCTCCAGCCTACAACTATTTCCAGCCGTCGGTGTCGTTTGTCTCCGACAACACGTTATTTGGTTATACCGCGCCTGTAATCGGGCGAAGAATGAGGTTCTCCGTTTCACCGGCCGTGGGCAATCTGCGGTGGGTCGAATATCTGGCTGACTATCGCCGCTACGATCCGATCATCTTCAACACAATCACCATCGCAACGCGATTCCTCGGAAGCGCATCGATCGGACGCGACGAGCTTGCGTTCCCGAAGTATGTCGGACGCCCCGAATACGTTCGCGGTTATGACAACGCCAACTTCACCGGCTACGAGTGCACCGGGTACATCGGCGGCACAGCATCTTGCAGCACTGAACAGCTCGTTGGTAGCCGCGTCGCCGTGGCGAATGCCGAAATTCGCTTCCCGATCATACGCAGATTCGACCTGGGAAGCCTTCCCGTCGGCCTTCCCCCTATCGAAGGCCTCGTTTTCTACGATGCTGGATTGGCCTGGAGCAAGGGTCAGACGGTTTCGCTGACGAAGCCGGGGAATTATGATTTCACCCTCCAGCGCTATCCCCTTCGCAGCTACGGAGTGGGGCTACGCGTAAATCTGTTCAACCTCGCGATTCTCAAGTGGGATTACGCGAAACCGCTCGATATTCCTGGACGCAAAGCCAACTGGACCTTCTCGCTGGGACCGAGTTTCTAGAACTTCGACCTGGCTGCTAGCGCTGACGCTCGCCGTCGCCTCCTGTAAGGGCGAACGGCCAGCGTCGTC
>JBDUEH010000686.1:0-1762 GCA_040002555.1 Gemmatimonadales bacterium
GCACCCCATTTCTCGATGTACTGATCGGGAATGACGACGTTGCCCTTGCTCTTCGACATCTTCGCGCCGTTCCTGATGATCAGGCCATGCGCGCGGAATCTCTTGAACGGTTCTTCGAAATCGATGTAACCCATGTCGTGCATCACCATCGTTACGAAACGCGAATACAGCAGGTGCAACACCGCGTGTTCGTTTCCGCCGATGTAGCTGTTTACTGGCAGCCACTTCTTCGTGATCGTCGAATCGAACGGCTTGTCGTCGATGCCGACGCTCGGGTAACGCAGGAAATACCACGCGCTGTCGAGGAACGTGTCGGACACGTCGGTTTCGCGGCGAGCCATCTTGCCGCATTGCGGACACGGAACCCGGTACCAGTCCTCGTGACGGGCGAGCGGTGAGACGCCCGAGTCATCGGGCTTGAAATCTTCGACGTGGGGGAGCACTACCGGAAGATCCTTTTCCGGCACAGGAACGGCTCCGCAGTCATCGCAGTAGATGATCGGAATCGGTGGACCCCAATACCGCTGACGCGAGATGCACCAGTCGTGCAGCCGATAGTTGACGACCGGATGTCCGGCGTCTTTCTCGTCGAGCATTGCGATGATCTCGCGCTTTGCAGTCGCAACAGTCATTCCGTCGAACTTGCCCGAATTGACGATAATTCCACGCTCGTTTTCCGTAAAGGCTTCATCGAGCGGTTCCGACGGCTCTTCACCTTCGGCGCAGACTACCCGAACGATCGGCAAACCGAAAACCGTTGCGAACTCGAAGTCACGCTCATCGTGACCAGGAACGGCCATGATTGCCCCCGTTCCGTATTCCATCAGCACATAGTCCGAGATCCAGATCGGGATGTCGCTTCCGGTTGCTGGATTAGTGGCGTAGGCACCGGTGAAGACGCCGGTCTTCTCAGTACTCGACTTGCGGGCGACGACGTCCTGCTTGGCACTTCGAGCGAGATACTGATCGACGGATGTGCGATAGACTCCGGTCGTCAGTGACGCCACGAGCGGATGCTCGGGGGCGACGACCAGATAGGTCGCCCCAAAAACTGTATCCGGCCGGGTGGTGAAAACACGAATCGCTTCGGCACCGGTTTTCTTGACCGGAAACGAGATCTCCGCACCTTCCGACCGACCGATCCAGTTTCTCTGTGCGCTCTTTGTCGTCTCTGACCAATCGAGCGTATCGAGGTTGGTGAGCAGGCGCTGCGCGTAGTCGCTGATTCGGAAGAACCACTGACTGAGGAAGCGCTGCTCGACCGGTGTATCGCACCGCTCGCACGCGCCACCGACGACCTGCTCGTTGGCCAGCACCGTCTTGCAGCTCGGGCACCAATTCACTGCCGCTTGCTTCTTGTAGGCGAGGCCCTGCTTCAGGAGTTGGAGGAAAACCCACTGCGTCCACTTGTAGTAGTCGGGGTGGGTGGTGTCCACCTCCTTCGTCCAGTCAACCATCAGGCCCGACCTTAGAACCTGCCGCCGGAAATTGGCGATGTTCTGAGGAATCAGGTCCATGGGATGCTTGCCGACCTTCAGCGCATAGTTCTCGGAGTGAATCCCGAAGGCGTCATAGCCAAAGGGCTCGAAGACGTTGTGCCCCTGGAGCCTCTGGAATCGTCCATATATGTCATTACCGACGAACGCGAAGAGGTTGCCGACATGCAGCCCTTCCGCAGACGGGTACGGGAACATCATCAGGGCGTAGTAAGGATCAGGAGCCGCGGCGACGTCTGTCGTGTTGGTGCCTTTATCCTGCCAGC
>JBDUEH010000687.1:0-1761 GCA_040002555.1 Gemmatimonadales bacterium
AGATCACGAATCGAATCCGGATCGAACACGACGATATCGCCCCACATTCCCTGCTTCAGCACGCCGCGATCGGTTAAGCGCATTCGCTGAGCCGGTAGTGCGCTGAATTTCCGGATGGCGTCCTCGAGAGTCAGCTTGTGCTCTTCTCGAACATACTTCCGAAGAATACGCGGAAACGTTCCGTACGCCCGCGGATGCGGATGTTCGCTGCCGAGTATTCCGTCCGGCGAGGTGCCTTGCGAATCGTTGTCGACGGATGTCCAGGGTTGCTGGAGCGCAAGCGCGACGTCCGGCTCCGACATTCCAAATACCGCGTTGGAAGTAAAGCCTTCGTCCTCGACAAGAATGTCCATCAGCGTCTCGATCGGATCCTTCCCACGATCCTTCGCGATCTGGGCCAGCGTCTTTCCCTGAAGTGGCAGCAGCTTCGGATTAGCGACGACCGCGATCATTATCGCTTCAGGTCCGGGAATCTCCTGCCATTCATTGTCCCAGTTCCCTTCGGAGGAAAGCATTTCGCTGCGAATTCTCGCACGCACTGCGGGATCTTTCAGCCGCTCGATCATTTTCTTGTCGCCGCCATCATGCGCCCAGGGCGGAATGAACGCTGATGTGCTGTTGAACCACGCGGGATATGCGTAGGTGTTTGCGCCGACTTCAACTCCGCTCGCACGCGCCGAATCGATCTTCGCCACAATCTTCGGCATCAGTCCCCATTGTGGTTTCCCCGCTGCCTTGAGATGCCAGATCTCGACGGGAACTTTCGCTTCCCGCCCTATGCGCACGGCTTCGTCGATCGCGTTGAATATCTTCGCGCCTTCCGACCGCATGTGCGTGGCGTAGATCCCACCTGACTTCCCTGCCTCGGTCGCAAGCGCGATCAGCTCTTCGGTACTCGCGTAAGGTGCGGGTGCATACTGCAGCGAAGTGGAAACCCCAACCGCGCCATCTTCCATCGCCGCTCTTACCATCGCCCGCATTCGGTCGAGCTCCGCCGAGCTGGGTTTCCTGTCTACATCGCCGAGCACCATTCGTCGCACGGTCGTCGCCCCGACGTACGATGCGAGGTTGATTCCCATTCCCTGTTTTTCCAGCCGAGCGAAATAGCCGGCGAGCGTGCGCCAGTCAGGCTTGATCCTGAAATGTTCGTACGTGACGTGATCGTCGGCGATCATCGAAGCGTTCAGCGGTGCGACCGAGCTGCCCTCGCCGGTGATCTCAGTGGTGATGCCTTGAAAGATTTTCGAGGGGAGATGTGGATTGACCAGTATCGTCAGGTCGGACTGGCCAAGCATGTCGATGAAACCGGGCGCGACCACATTCCCGCGCGCGTTGATTCTCCGTTTGGACGGCATACCCGCAAGACGACCGATCGCCGCGATCCTTCCCCCGCGAATGCCGATATCGGCTGAGTACCATGGAGATCCGGTACCGTCGATGATGTGTCCGTTTTCGATTATCACATCGAACGAACCGGATTTGGCCTGAGCTGCTGCTAGCGAAGGAGCTGACAGTGTAACCAGGAGCGCCAGGCGGCTGAGCAGTTTCATCATTTCTCCGGTGTTCATCAGGGACCACCATCTTTAGTCCCGCAACGCTACAACCTGCGCTTAGCCGTCGGAAGCCCCAGCGACTCGCCGTCAAATCGGAGCTCAACGTCTGGGAAAGCAAAAGACCCTGAGCCAATGACTCGGGGTCTTTTGCGTAGGAGCGGGCGACCGGACTCGAACCGGCGACGTCCAGCTTGGGAAGCTGGCATTC
>JBDUEH010000688.1:0-1761 GCA_040002555.1 Gemmatimonadales bacterium
ATGCAGCTGGCCAGACTCAACGGGGGACGGATTGCAGAAGTTGTTACGAGAGATGACGGCGGGCGTCTATTGTACGAGGTTCCAGGTCGAAGAAAGCTTTGGCTCGGGATCACACGCGACGACGAGGTACCGGCGTTTGATGCGTCGATTTGGGGCCCTTAGCTTTGTAATGACGCTGGCCTCCTGCATGCCATATGGCTTTGCAGGAGGCGGTTTGCCGTCGCGTATCCGGACGGTGGCGGTCATTCCGTTCGAGAATCTCACCTCCGCGCCGCAGCTCCAGCAGGAATTGACTCTCGCGCTCCGGTCAGACCTCAAGGACAAACTCGGTCTGCGTGAAGCGGCGGAGAGTCACGCGAACGCGATTGTTCGTGGCACAATTCAACGGTATGAGACCGACATCCCGATCGGCTTCAGTGCCACCAACAAGGACCAGACCTCCGCTCGCCGTCAGCTTCAGATTTCCGTGGACATCGAGATGATCGATCAGTCCAGCGGAAAGTCCCTTTGGCAGCGAAAAGGCTTAATTGCTGATGGTCAGTACGAAGAGCGAGGCGAGGCAGCGGGCCGCAAGCAGGCCATTCAGAAGGTCGTTAACGAACTCATCCAGGGAGCCCAATCGCAGTGGTAAAACGCAGCAGGGTTTTGACAAGGAATCGCACCGGGACCGGCCGCTTTGGCTGTCTTGTGCAGCTTGTCATAGTTGGGGCCTGCTCTACATCGGGGCGCAGTTAGCTGAGGATGGCATGGCCTTTTATCGTTTGCGTGACGCGATGATGCAGGAAGCCGGATTCGTCCCCAAGCGGACCGACCAGCAGATTCGCGATCGGCTGCGAGCTTTCACCGACTCTGTCAAGCTTCCCGCGGAAGCCAAGGACATTAACATTGTCAGAGACGACAACCGGATCCGCATCTGGAGCGAGTACGACCAGGAGGTAAAGCTCCCGTTCGGCCGGAGTCACACGATTCATTTTCGCCCGTCGGCCGAGAAGACATTCTGAGCGTACGCGCCCCGTCCGAAAAAATCATGTCGTGGGAAGAAGCCCGTCGATGGAGACAGGGCTTCTCGGGCCGACTCGTGTTCACCAACGGCGTGTTCGACCTGATTCATCCAGGCCACGTCGACATTCTTTCCGAATCGCGCGCGCGCGGCGATGCGCTGGTAGTCGGGATCAACAGCGATGAGTCGGTTCGGCGCCTCAAAGGGCCAACGCGACCAATTCGCGGTGAGGCAGATCGTGCGTATGTCGTTGCCGGGCTCGAGTGCGTGGATCTCGTTGTTGTGTTTGGCGACGATACTCCGCTCGAGCTGATCGAGGCACTCAAGCCCGACGTCGTCGCAAAGGGCGGTGACTACTCTGTCGAAACTATCGTCGGGGCGCATGAAGTGCGCAGCTGGGGCGGGGAAGCCGTAGTCATACCGCTGACTCCCGGTCATTCAACAACATCAATCATCGAGAAGCTCAGTGGCAAATAACAGTAACATCAGAATCGGTCGAACTAATTCGGAACTCCGGAAAATCTCACTCGAAAAAGGCGTAACGCCGTACGCTGAGGGATCGTGTCTATCCTCATTCGGCGAAACGAAGGTTCTTTGTACAGCGACGGTGGAGACAGGAGTGCCCGGTTGGCGAAGAGGAAGCGGACTCGGGTGGCTGACTGCCGAGTACGCGATGCTTCCTCGCGCTACCAAGACACGCACAAATCGCGAGCGGTCGCAGCTCGGCGGCCGCACTCAGGAAATTCAGCGCTTGATCGGTC
>JBDUEH010000689.1:0-1761 GCA_040002555.1 Gemmatimonadales bacterium
ATGATCGGACTCGGCAAGATGGGCGGCAACATGACGGAGCGCCTGATGCGCGACGAACACAAGGTTGTCGTATTCGACCGCAGCGCCGACGCGATTTCTCACTACACTGCGCTCGGCGCGAGCGGAGCTAAAGACGCCGCCGACATGGTTGCTCAGCTCTCTGAGCCGCGCGTCGTCTGGATCATGGTGCCTGCCGGGCAGCCGGTGGATGACACGATCGCTGCACTTCTGCCAGGGATGGCGAAAGGCGATGTGATAATTGACGGAGGCAATTCAAACTTTCACGACTCGATTCGTCGCGGTGCGGAGTTGAAAGAGAAGGGAATTCATTTCGTCGATGCTGGAACGAGCGGCGGAATCTGGGGACTGGCAAACGGCTACTGCTTGATGATCGGCGCGTCCGACGAAGCGTTCACCTTGTGCGAGCCGATTTTCAAGACGCTGGGACCCGTTGACGGATACGCGCACATGGGTCCGACAGGCTCAGGGCATTATGTGAAGATGATTCACAACGGTGTCGAATACGGGATGCTCCAGGCGTATGCAGAAGGATATGAAATCCTTCATGCTTCAAAGGATTTCCCGGGACTCGATCTGCACAAGATCGCGGCGGTATGGAATCATGGCAGCGTGGTCCGCTCGTGGATCAACGAGTTGGCTGAGAAGGCCTTCGAGAAGGACAACGATCTGCCGGACCTCAAAGGTTACATCGCCGATTCAGGCGAAGGACGGTGGACGGTGCAGGAAGCAATCGACCTCGATGTTCCGGCGCCCGTCATAACGCTTTCATTGCTGATGCGACTCAGATCGCGGCAGGATGACTCGTTTGGAGGAAAGGTGATCGCCGCGCTTCGCAACGAATTCGGCGGACATGCGGTAAAGAAGACATGACGTCCACTTATGCGGTTCCGTCCCAGGCAGTGGCTGCGACGGGCATGCGCACCGGAGGCAAGGTCGAGCGATGCACTGCTGTGATCATGGGCGCTTCGGGTGATCTGATGAAGCGGAAGCTGATGCCCGCGCTCTACTACCTCGCCGACCAGAAGCTCCTTCCTGAAGGATTTACGCTTCTCGGAGTTGGGCGCGAGCCAATGGAACACGGCGCGTTCGCCGCTGCGATGCGCAAGGCGCTCGACACTTCCGACGAGATCAAGACTGTCAACGATGAGACCTGGGCGTGGATGGCGGAAAGGATTCGCTACGCTTACGGCGATCTCTCAAGCCGCGAAGCTTACGACGCTGTTCTGAAAGAACTCGAGCAAATCGAATTTCACGTTCAACCCGAAGAGCGAAATCGGATCTTCTACCTCGCGATTCCGCCAAGCGTTTTCGAAACTACGCTGGAGCACTTGTCCGCGAGTGGACTCGCCCCGAAAAGTGCCGCATCAACAGATCGTCCCTTCGCTCGTGTCACCGTCGAAAAGCCGTTTGGACGCAGTCTCGAGACGGCGCGCGAGCTCAACTGCGTCGTTCTCGAGAAGTTCGCCGAGCATCAGGTCTATCGCATCGACCATTATCTCGGGAAAGAGAGCGTCCAGAACATTCTCGTCTTCCGCTTTGCCAACCCTCTGTTCGAGCCACTCTGGAGCCGTCAGTACATCAGGGAAGTGCAGATAACGGTGGCCGAGTCGGTGGGGATCGAGACGCGCGGAAAGTACTACGAGGAAGCTGGTGTGATTCGCGACATGTTTCAGAACCACCTGCTTCAGCTTCTCGCTCTTGCCGCGATGGAACCGCCGATCGCCTTCAAGGCTGATGACG
>JBDUEH010000690.1:0-1761 GCA_040002555.1 Gemmatimonadales bacterium
TTGCAGGGATACCAAAGGCGCGCGGCTCATGTGAGTCGCGCGCGAGCCGTTTCATAAGGCTCCTTCCCACTGCAAGAAAACAAAGTGCCTTTCAGCTCATTGAACCTCGATCCAAACCTTCTCAAGGGACTGAAGGAACTTGGATTCGTTCGTCCCACGCCGATCCAGGCGGATGCAATTCCGCCCGCAGTCGCCGGAAGAGACGTGCTCGCCTGCGCATCGACAGGCAGCGGCAAGACTGCCGCATTTTTGCTGCCGATTCTCGACAAGCTCATCGCCCGCCCGCGCGGAACGACTCGCGCACTTGTCCTGACGCCAACCCGCGAGCTCGCGGCGCAGATCGTCGAACAGCTTGAAGCGATCGCTGTTCACACACCGGTCACGTCAGCCGTTGTCATCGGCGGCGTCGGCATGGGTCCGCAGGAGCATGCTCTCCGCAGCGGCGTTGATGTAATTGTCGCGACGCCCGGCCGCCTTCTCGATCACATGAAGTCGTCCTACGCCAAGCTCGACAAGATCGAGCATCTCGTGCTCGACGAAGCCGACAGAATGCTCGACATGGGATTCCTTCCCGATATCAAGCGCATCCTCAAATCGCTGCCGGCAAAGCGCCAGACGCTGTTTTTCAGCGCGACGATGCCTGGCCCGATCGGCGCACTTGCCGGGCAGATGCTGAAGAATCCGGCGATGATCAACCTCGAGCGGAACTCCACGCCTGCCAAAGGAATCACGCAGGCACTTTATCCCGTTCCGCAGGAGCTCAAGTCGGCGCTCTTTCTCGAGCTGCTCAATCGGGGCGACATGAAGGAAGCACTCGTCTTCACGCGCACCAAACATCGTGCGAACCGGCTCGCCGAATATCTCGTAAGAAACGGAATCAAGGCCGAGCGTATTCATGGAAACCGCTCGCAGTCGCAGCGAACTGAGGCATTGGCGGGTTTCAAGGCTGGCAAATACAGAGTGCTTGTTGCAACAGACATTGCCGCGCGTGGTATCGATGTAGAAGCGCTTGGACACGTCGTCAACTTCGATGCTCCGCCCGCTGCAGAGGATTACATCCACCGCGTCGGACGCACGGGTCGCGCTGAGCTGACCGGCGAAGCGTTCACCTTCTATTGCCCCGACGAAGAGCCCGATATCAGGGCCATCGAGCGGGCGATCAACAAGAAATTGCCACGAGTTGTGGTGGATGGATTCGACTATCACGCCCGTCCGGCGCAGAGGCTCGAAGTGCCGCTGGCTGAGCGAATTGCGGAGATCCGGAAGAAGAAGGCGGAGGATCGTGCGCGGTCGGCGGCAAAAGCAGCGCGGAGAGGCGGCGGAGGAGGAGCGAATCAGTCATCGTCATCGCCGAAATCGTCGTCATCGAGATCTAATTCGTCGTCGAGGCCGGCGTCGTCCGCTCCTCGCAGCGAGAGATCGGGCGAGGGTTCGCCATACGCCACTTCCAGATCCGGGAAGGTTTCTCGGCCCGGTGCCCGGAATCGTGGGCCTGGGAGAGGTCCGCGCTAACTCTAGTCTTTTTGGCCACGAAGGCACGAAGGACACGAAGAGATCGCTGTGAATTTGAGAAATTTCAGATGAACGCGAGTCCCAAAATTTGGGGGGAACCAGGGAACGCATTTCTGTAGTTCCCCCAAAAATCAGAGCCGGCTCAGCAGAAGCATCTTCTACTTCGCAGTGATCTCTTCGTGTCCTTCGTGACTTCGTGGCCAGTGAAAAAAGAGCTCAGTACGCCGCGATCTGCCGATACGCAGCCTT
>JBDUEH010000691.1:0-1760 GCA_040002555.1 Gemmatimonadales bacterium
AAGCGTCCGGCGAGCACGACCTCGACGCGCGCAGCGACATCTTTTCGCTGGGAGCGGTGACATACGAAATGCTCGCGGGCGAACCGCCCGTAAACGGTCCCTCAGCAAGCGCAATGATCGCAAAGCTGATGACTCAAAGCCCGACGCCATTGCACGTGCTACGCGACGTCGTGCCTCCAGCGGTCGGCAGCGCCGTGATGCGTGCTCTCGCGAAAGCGCCGACCGACCGATTCTCGAGCGCACGCGAATTCGCGGATGCGCTCGCGGCTCCGGAGGTCGCAGCACCCGCAGCGCGGCGCACTTACACGCGCACTGTCGTACTCGTACTGCTCGCCATCCTCGTCGTCGTTGGCGCGTTCGTAATTGCGCCGAACCTAATCACGAGGCGGTCCACGTCTGCCGCGCGCATCACAGAAGCGCCCGCCTCTATCATGTCGATTGCTGTGCTGCCGCTCGACAACTACTCGGGCGACTCGACACAGGAGTACTTCGCCGAAGGCATGACCGATGAGCTGACGTCTGCTCTCGCAAGCATCAGCCAGCTTCGCGTGACATCAAGAGGTTCGGCGATGCAGTTCCACGGGAGAACTCGTCCACCAACGCCTCAGATTGCCAAGACTCTAAATGTCGATGCGATTGTCGAGGGTTCCGTGTCTCGATCCGGCACCAAAGTACGGATCACTGCGCAGTTGATCGACGCACGCGCTGACAAACATCTCTGGTCCAAAAGCTTCGAGCGGAACTCTGGCGACGTGCTGGCGCTCGAGGGGGAACTTGCGGCAGCGATCGCACGAGAGATAAACGTGCGCCTCACTGACAGTGAGCAGTCCCGACTTGCGACTGCGCCGAGCGTGAATCCGGAAAGTCACGATGCCTATCTCAAGGGCCGGTATTACTTCAACCGTCCCAGCGACGAGAACCTGCAGAAGGCGATCGGTCAGTTTGAGGAGACCGTCAGGCTGAGCCCGACTTTCGCGCCGGGATACTCAGGGCTGTCGGACGCGTACCTCTGGGCAGGATATAACGAGGGTTTCCTGACAGCAGCCGAGGCGAGACCAAAGGCCAAGGCAGCCGCTGAGAAAGCGGTTCAGCTGGACAGCAACTCGGTCGAAGCGCACACATCGCTCGCGGTGTTCAAACTATTCTACGACTACGACTGGAAAGGATGCGAACGCGAATTCCGGCGGGCGATCCGACTCAACCCGAACTATGCTTTTACGCACGACCAGTTCGCGATGTCGCTGTCGTTCACCGGAAGGTTCGACGAATCCATCGCGGAGAGCCGCCTGGCGGCCGAATTGGATCCCTTGTCTCCTCAGGTGCTGATCGATGCCTCAATGGCGCCGCTGTTCGAGAAGAACTTCGCTGCTGCGAAAGGGCTTGCGAGGAAAGCGGGCGAGCTCGACCCGACGTATTTCTTTCCCGTCATGATAGAAGGATGGACGTTCCTCGAGGCCGGCAAGTTCAGCGAAGCAGTGCCATTCCTGAAGAAAGCAACGACGATGGGCGCGCCGCCATTTGTCACCGCCTATCTGGCGTATGCCGAGGGTGCAGCGGGAAACCGGACCAGCGCTTTGGCAGATCTCGAAGCGTTGCGGAACATGTCCAAGAGCGGACAGGTGCTGCCCTTCAATCTGGCGCTCGTGTATCTGGGGCTCGGCGATCACAAGCGCGCGCTCGACAACCTTGAGCGCGCTCTCTCTGCCGATTCTCAGATGATGCCGTGGCTCGGACGGGACCACATGTTCGATTCGCTTCGT
>JBDUEH010000692.1:0-1759 GCA_040002555.1 Gemmatimonadales bacterium
GATACCGCCCGTCGGCTCGGAATGCAGCCAGCAGCGGGTCGGTACGAAGCTCGATGACCGTAGGCATATCCCACTTTATGGACTTGCCGAGAATTGTGTAAGCCCGGTTTACATCTCCCATGACTGCTTCAGCAAATGCAAGCTCGATCTTTGCCCGGTCGTCGGTTGCCGCCTCGCGCAATCGGGCGAGGACAGCATCCGACTCCGCGCGTCGGCCCAGATGTGAGTAAGTGAAAGCGAGCGCGGCTTTCACGCCGGGGAATCCGGGCGCGATTCGAGCCGCCGTGTTGAGATGCGAGAGAGATTCGGGATAGCGTCCAGTCGCTGCCTCGATCACACCGAGGTAGAAGGGAGCCAGGATATTCCCTGTGCCCAGAGGAAGCGCTTTCTCCAGGGCGCGGCGGGCCTCGGCGTAACTACGCTGCTGACAGAGCAGCACACCGCGCGTAGCATTACCGGGAACCGAGAAAGGATCGAGCGACACTGTCAGGCGATTTTGTGCGGTCGCTTCATCCAGTCTGCCGAGCATCATCAACAGGAGCGTGAAATAATGATGAGCTGACGGATAGCTTGGGTTCAACTGGATCGCCCGGCGCAATTCTTTCTCGGATTCTTTATATGCTCCGCGCGACGCGAGGACGAAACCTTTCGATGCGTGGGCTTCGGTAAGCGAGCTATCGATCGCCAACGCTCGATCGGCTGCAATCTGCGCATTGGCGATCGCTTCGGAGACCGGCATGTAATTGAAGTTCGACATCGCCACGTACGCATCCGACATTCCTGCATGGGCGAGCGCAAAACTCGGATCACGTTCAACAGCGCTATGGAAGTAAGCGAGCGCCGCTTCCATTCCCTCCCTGCTGCGCTTGCTCCAGCTATAGCGGCCTTTCAGATAAAGATCGTATGCCTCCAGGTCCTTTGTCGGTCGACCACGGAGGCGCGCTCCCTCATCTTCCGTGAGTCGAACGTTGAGCGCGCCAACAATCGACCGTGCGATCTCCTCCTGTACTGCGAACACATCCACCATCTCGCGGTCGAACGTCTGCGACCACAGAACCGTATTGTCGGCGGCGTTGACTAGCTCAGCCGTCACTTTCAACCGCTTGCCGATGCGGCGAGCGCTTCCATCGATGACCTTCGCGACGCCGAGCGTATCGGCGATCGCGCGGGCGCCGAGGCCTTTACCGCTAAGCGCGAAGACGGATGTGCGGGCGGCGACCTTCAATCCTTGCACCTGACCCAATGCGCTGATCAGCTCGTCGGTGAGTCCATCGGAAAAATGCTTGTTCTCTTCATCGCCACTCGTGTTCACGAACGGAAGAACGGCTATCGAATTCGCTTGAAATGCTGATGCACCGCCCGCGCGATCCGACGCGGATGATGTTCCTTTGACGGTGTGAGACAACTCATAACCCGCATAGCCAAGAGCGAGTACAACAAGAGCTGCCGCGGCCATTGTTGCTTGCCGCAGGCGTGGCATCGCCTGGCGCCGCAAAACACCAGGCGCCAACCCGCTGTTCAGTATCTGCTGGGACCCAGTAGTGGCCGACACTCCTTCGAGCGAGGCGAAAACGCCGTCGAAGCCGGCAGCAACGTCAGCCGCACTTTGGGGACGGTCATCCGGATTCTTTGCGAGCAGCTGCATGACCAGCTCGGCAAGCGGCGGAGGGAGTTGTGGACAGCGCACTTGCAGAGGTTGAGGCTGCTCGACCATGTGTGCCACGATCATCTGGTGCGAGCTTCCCTTGAAGGGCAACGC
>JBDUEH010000693.1:0-1755 GCA_040002555.1 Gemmatimonadales bacterium
CAGTTCTCGGTCCGGAGGATTAAGGACTCAGGACCCTGCGGCTTCAGGACCAACTACCATCGATGATCGGCGACTAACTGCGGATTGCGAACAAACACGGCCCTCTGGTTCGGAATTCGACCTCGATAATTCCGCGGTGGTCCGGAGTCCTCACTCAGTCGCCGATCATCGATTGCTGTTAGTCCTGAGGCCGCAAAGTCCTCGGCCGTCAATCCTCGTTACGCCGCTTCTCCGTTAACCGATTTCCTTCTTCTTCCCGCCAGCGCGCAATCCTGGCGTGATCCCCGGAAAGGAGCACATCCGGAACCCCAAATCCGCGAAAGTCCGGCGGTCGCGTATAGGACGGCGCGCTAATCCCACGATCGAAAAAAGAATCGCTACGAGCGGAGTCGAGATCTGACATCGCCCCCGGAATTAACCGTACGGTCGCATCGATGATCGCCAGAGCAGCGACCTCTCCCCCGCTGAGAACAAAATCCCCCAACGAGATCTCCTCCGTCGCGAGATGATCGGCGACGCGCTGGTCGACGTCCTTGTAGTGGCCACACAAGAGAGTCAACTCGCCGCCTTGAGCAAACCGAACGGCATCAGTGTGGCCGAACTGCGTTCCGCGAGGTGACAAAAGAACTATCGGCGACGTTGCTCCAATCGCTTCTACAGCCTCGAAGAATGGCCCAGGCTTCATCACCATTCCTGCGCCGCCGCCGTAGGGCGCGTCATCTACAGTCTTGTGCTTGTCGTGCGTGTAATCCCGCAAATCCACGAGATTGTACTCGACGCCACCTGCTGCCTTTGCTCGAGCAGGAATGCTCAGCCCAAGCGGTCCGACAAAAAAATCCGGAAAGATCGTGACGACATTGATCCGGAGCGGCATGCGCTAGTCGAACATCCCGACTTCAGACTTCACGACCACGGTACGGGCTTCAGTATCCGTTCTCTCGATAACTTCTGGCCGATACGGAACCAGCACACTGCCTTTCGATGTCTTCACATCAAGCGTCAATCCCTGCGGCAGTTCGTAATAAGCTGTGACCTCGCCAATCGACTGCCCACTCGTGAGCTCCACCTTCATGCCTATGAGATCGTGCAGGTAGACCTCGTCGTTGCCAAGCGGTTCCAGCTCTTCAACAGGAGCAAGCAGATACCGGCCACGAAGGACCTCCGCCTCGTTCCTGTCGGCCACCGTGTCAAACTTGATCATGAAACCGCCCTTGAACGGCCTCACTCCACCGACGACCAGCGTCTTCGACCGGTCATTGAGATTTCCCGACGCATCACCCACAAAAACACGACGGCCGGACGCGAAAACCGCGTCCGGCGCATCTGTCAGCGACTCGACTACTACTTCGCCGCGGATTCCCTGTGCATTGCGGATCAGCCCAACGATCGCCAATGCATCGTCAGCCACTTACGCCTCGGTGGTGCCTGCTACTTCAGACGAGTCGGCGTGAAGTGCTGCCGCTTCTTCTTCAGTGCGCTCGAGAAGCGGAACTGCAGCCTGCTTGAGCTCGATGCCGAGACGCTGTTCGTGACGGCGCTTCAGAACGCCGGCGCGACGCAGGAGCGAGCGAACCGTGTCGCTTGGCTGAGCACCAACGCCGAGCCAGTAATTGGCGCGCTCTTCGTTGATCGCGAGACCACCCTCTGCCATGCGCGGAGCATACTGGCCAATGATCTCGATGAACTTTCCGTCACGCGGGCTCTGTGAGTCGGCGACGACAATACGGTACGCTGGTGACTTTTTCCGCCCGACTC
>JBDUEH010000694.1:0-1755 GCA_040002555.1 Gemmatimonadales bacterium
AGTCGGCACCCAATCAGTTCCTCCGTAGAGCGACGAACCGCCGACGGTGATGGTCGAGCCGGCGGCCAGCGCGCGCGACTTGAGGGGGATCGTCTGGAAGTACGTTCCGTTGTCGCCAGCGGGAAGCAGGCCGAATCGCTTTGCCTCCGCGGCGATGTAGTCAGTTCCCATCTGGTTGCCGAGTGTTCCGGCTTCGCGGCCCATCATCGAGTCGTCGGCGAAGATGTAGAGGCGCGTCATCAGATCGGCGGCCGAGATGGCGGCTGACGTCGGCCGCGGCGCGTGCTTGAGCGGCAGCGTGAGGGTTGGTGGCTGTACGATAACCGCCGGTGCCGGCGGCGCGCCCTGCGCCATGAGAAAAGACGGAGCGAACAGGCTCGCAGCGACAAGCGCAAGACGAATGGAGGGCATGGCTGGGAAGTAGGAGTGTCAGCGAATCGTCGCAACGGCATTGAGGACGATCGCCCGTTCACCGCCGAACGAGAGTCTCCGAACGAAAGTTTCCGAAACAGAAAGGGCGCTCACATCGTGAGCGCCCTTTGCACAGCCATTTTGCCGACGACCGCTACGCTTCCTTCTTTCTCTTGGTCGGAGCCAGTTCGAGCAGCGGCGCCGTTCCGTTGAGGACGCTCGACTCCGTGATCTTCACCTCGACGACGTCTTCACGCGTGGGCAGATCGAACATCACGTCGGTGAGCAGCTCCTCGAGGATCGCGCGCAGGCCACGCGCGCCGGTGCCGCGCTTCAAGGCCTTCTGCGCAATGGCGCGAAGCGCTGACGTCTCGAAGGTGAGCTTCACTTCCTCGAGATCGAACAGCTTGGTGTATTGCTTGGTGAGCGCGTTCTTCGGCTCCTGGAGGATGCGCACGAGCGATTCCTCATCCAGTCCCTCGAGCGGCACTGTGACGGGAAGTCGTCCGACCAGTTCTGGGATGAGGCCGAAACGCAACAGATCGTCCGGCTCCACTTCGGAGAACGCATTCTTCGACAGCGTGGCGAGCTTCACCGGATCATTCTCGACCTTCGAGAAACCGATCTGTCGGCGTCCGGTGCGCGTCTCGATGATCTTCTCGAGCCCGTCGAATGCGCCACCACAGATGAACAGGATGTCCTTCGTGTTGATCTGGATGTATTCCTGCTGCGGATGCTTGCGGCCGCCCTGCGGAGGAACGGATGCCACGGTCCCTTCGAGAATCTTCAGCAGGGCCTGCTGCACGCCCTCGCCACTGACGTCGCGCGTGATGCTCGGATTCTCAGACTTCCGGGCAATTTTATCAATTTCGTCGATGTAAACGATACCGCGCTCACACTCGGCAACGTTGAAATCGCCGGCCTGGAGCAGGCGGACGAGGATGTTCTCCACGTCTTCGCCCACGTAGCCCGCTTCGGTGAGCGTCGTCGCATCGGCGATGGTGAACGGCACATCGAGAATGCGGGCGAGCGTCTGCGCGAGCAGCGTCTTGCCGACTCCGGTCGGTCCGATGAGCAGAATATTCGACTTGTCGAGCTCAACGTCGTCTTCGCGAACCGATGCCGAGTTGATGCGCTTGTAGTGATTGTAGACCGCAACGGCGAGCGCCTTTTTCGCGCGCTCCTGTCCGATGACGTAGCCGTCCAGCGTGTCCTTGATCTCCTGCGGCGTGGGGACCTGCGTGATCGCCTCGGCGACTTCGCGCTCCTCGTCCTCCGCGAGGATCTCATTGCAGAGCGCGATGCACTCGTTGCAGATGTAGACGGACGGGCCCGAAATGAACT
>JBDUEH010000695.1:0-1751 GCA_040002555.1 Gemmatimonadales bacterium
TCCATCGCGGCCATGTCTTCCCCAAGCATCTTGAGCATCTGCATCTGCTCGAAAGCGCCTTCTTCGCTGATTTTACTCATCGCGAAGCCGACGTGAATGAGCACCCAGTCTCCGACGACGGGCGGGTCATCGTCGAGGAGGCCAAGATCAACACGGCGCCGCACGCCCATTACTTCGATCATCGCCAGGTGCGGCGGGACGTCGATCAGCTCCACGATTTTTCCAGGTATGGCAAGACACATGGGATTCTTCCGCTCAGGTCAATTTGTCTGCTTCCCGTCCCTTCTTTATACTACGGCCGGGCCACGATATCGAAAGTGCATTTAAGCTCATCCTTCACCTTCAGCGTTCCGCCGGCGACGCTCACCGGCTGTATCTGGAAGTCCGACTGCCGAACGGTGAATTCCCCGTTCGCACGAATCATCGCGGCGCTTGGAAACACAGTCGCCGGAATCGTGAGCCGTCTAGTAACTCCATGAAGCGTGAGACTGCCGTTCAGCGTCACCGTAAACGGTCCGTCTCCCTCGTGCTTTACAGTGGTCGATGAAGCGGGAGAGTCGTAAACAATCTCCGGATATTTTGCGCTGTCCAGAACTTCGCCCTGCAGCGACCCCTCGAGCGTCTGCTTGTCCTTGCTACTGAAGTCATCCAGAAGCTGCAACGACGCGGCCTTGATGTTGAGCTTGAGCGACGCGCCCTCTCCGGTTTCCGGATTGCACTCTATTTCACCGGTGTAGTCGCGCGCTGCAAACTTGGGGTCATGTCCGATCGCTGATAACATGCCGCCCGCAAATGCCTGAATCGTGAACCGGCTCGTCCGCGTGTCAACCTTGAACTTGACGATTCCGCCGCCTGGTGCCGGATGTCCGGCACCTTCTGCAGCATCTGTCACATCGACCGCAGCTTCATGTAGCGATCAAAATCCGGAATCGCCGCTCCGATCAAATCACCGGGTCGAACATTGCCGATGAACTGCCGAATGGTCTTGTTCGAGATGATGAGTCCCGCGCCGAAGACCACCAGGGCTAGGCCGCCGAGCAGCGCAAGTGTGTCAGTGTCGAAGCCATCGCCATCACGCGTCAGGTCCTTGCCGTTTGCCATTGTACCTCTCCTTTGTGTCAGCGCGTGGGCGCCGGATGTTGCCGCTCGCTTTCGCTCAACAAGCGCGCGACGAGTAGTTCGATCTGACCGACCGCTTCATTCACAGCTGCTTCCACCGGTTCGCTCAAGCCCATAAATCCTTCTTCCGGCCCCAGCGTAGCCGGCTCACAACCGACAACGAGTACATTCCGAAGCTCGGCGCCAAGCGACTGCGCCAGTCGCAACACGTGCATGGGATTCATGTCGTGCGCGTCGAGAACCGTTGACTCGATCGATCCAAGCGACGTCAGATCTGGTTCGAGAACAAACACCGTTCCCGGTTCGAGTTTCCTTGGGCATGCATCGACGAGAATCGTGTGATCCGGTTTCGCGAGGATTGCATAGGCGAGGTCATAGCCGCGAATGCCAAAGTCGATGACGCGAACACCAGGCGGGAGCTGACGCATTGCCAGCCGCTGCGCGACTTCCACTCCGAATCCATCGTCACCAAGGAAGATGTTGCCGATCCCCGCGATCAGTATGTCGAGTGGGGCTGCTACTTTCGTCGTTCCATCGGCAGGGGCGAGCCACTCAATCTCTTCCGGTCCAAAGAAGAATCGATGCCCCGGACCACGTGGTCCGATCGTGCGCCCTGGATCCTCGTCAACAAC
>JBDUEH010000696.1:0-1750 GCA_040002555.1 Gemmatimonadales bacterium
ACCCACGGGTGTCCGAATATCCAGAACAGATGCTGCCAGAGAAGTGGCTGTCCTCCAGCGGCGGCATCGAAGAAATGCATTCCGAAATGCCGGTCCAAAAAGAGGAACACGCACGCCACGGTGAGCGACGGAATTGCGAGAAGATTCGAAACGGACGCGACCAGCGTTCCCCACACGAGAATAGGCATTCGCTGGATCGACATGCCCGGAGCTCGCGTCTTCATCAATGTCACGATGAAGTTGATCGACCCAACTGTGGTGGAGATGCCGAGGAAGACCGTGCCGACTGCGTAGAAGTCGACGTTCAGACCGGGATTGTATTCGTGCTCGGCGAGTGGCACGTAGCTGAACCATCCGCTGTTTGGCACCTGGCCGCCGATGAAGCTCGAGTAAATGAGCAATCCCGCGAACAGGAATATCCAGTACGACAAAGCGTTCAATCTCGGGAATGCCATGTCTCTCGAGCCGAACACCAATGGCCACAGGAAATTGCTGAATCCTGAAAGCACCGGCAGCGCGTAGAGGAAAATCATCGTCACGCCGTGCATCGTGAAGAACTGATTGTATTCCTGCGGCGAGAGAAGGTGTCGCTCCGGTCCCGCGAGCTGCACGCGCATCATCAGCGCTTCGAGTCCGCCAAGCACAAGAAAGACCAGTGATGTCGCGATGTAGCGCTTTCCGATTTCCTTGTGATCTACGGTGGAAATCCAGCCCTGCCATCCGGGCTTCGTTTTCCATATTTCCTCGAGTCGCGCAGCGAGCTGCTCGTCATGCGGGATGGCGGTCAAGTCCAAGTCCTCATTTCAGAGTCTCGAGGTAGCCGAGCAGCGATTCGAGCTCTGCGGGCGTGAGAGGAACTGCCGGCATCTGGGTGCCTGGCTTGATCTGGCCGGGATTCAGGATCCAGCCGGCAAGGAAGCCGCGCGTATTTGGGATGGTGCCTGCCGCGATGGTGGCCCGGCTCATCACGTGAGTGAGATCGGGACCGATCTTTCCTGCGGCCAGGGTTCCGCGGATGGTGTGGCAGGCAGAGCAGCGTGAGAGAAAAACATTTTCGCCGCTGGCGATGTCTGGAGTTGCGGGCGGAGCGCGCGCCGCCATCTGCTTACCCCACCACGCACGGAACGCAGGTGCGTCCTCGGCAACAACTTGCACGTGCATCCGCGCATGCTGCAAACCGCAGTACTCGGCGCAAAGGCCAAGATATTTTCCTGGCGTGTTTGCCTGAAACCAGGTTGCGTTGCGGCGCCCGGGAATCAGATCGGTTTTCCCCGCAAGCTGTGGAACCCAGAACGAGTGGATAACGTCGGCAGTGGACAGGATGAACCGCACAGGATGTCCAACCGGAACGTGAATCTCGTTTGCTGTAACAAATGCGTTCGCGCCATTGCGATCCGAATACCGGAGCTCCCACCACCATTGGTGCCCGATTACCTGAACCGTTATCGCCGGGTCGAATTGCGGACTCGACGTCTCACCCAGCACGGCCATGACATAGACGAACGAGCCGACGAGTATGACGATGCTCGCGGCCGTACCGATGTAGATGAAGTCAGATCTGCCAGGCGATGTGTCGAGTTCATTGAGGTTGCCTGCGATTTCGCGACGACGGAACAAGCTGGCGAGAATCAGCACGCCGATGACGACGACCACCAACATTGACACTGCGGATAAAATCCACCCGAGCCGGGTGATTGGATCGGCGGCTGGGCCAAACGTGTGCATGAACGTGGGTGAATCGCTCATATGC
>JBDUEH010000697.1:0-1747 GCA_040002555.1 Gemmatimonadales bacterium
GATTCCGCCGTGTATAGCGCAAAAAAGGCGCTGAGTGCTGACGCATATCTGACCGATGCCCAGGAAGTTCTAGTTACACTCTACGCAGCCACACTAATGAGGGACAGTCTGCAAGCATCGTGGCAGTGGTGCCTCCGCGGTCGAAGCGACTATCCCCTTGATCCCCGCTTTATTGAATGTCAGCTAACACTCATGGTTGCAGACATGTCGAAGTCGCCACGGCCCGACCGCGCGTGGGCGCTGGTGAGAGAAGGAAACAGGCTAGACCCTCCAGCCGAAGCGCGCAAACGCGGACGATCGTTTTTGCCGTTTTTCCGCACAATGCTCGCTGCGGAAGTATTGGCCCGAGCGGGAGCCGCCGACAGCGCCCGGGCCATAACAGCCCGAACGCGAGCAGCGGTAATGAACGACGCCGAGTTGACACTCGACGTCATGTACGAAGACGCCTATGTGAGCCTGCTGCTGGGAGACCGCCGGGACGCGGTACGAAAGCTGACCACGTATACTGCGGCCCGGCCCTCCCTTGCAGATTTGACTCTTCAACACGCCAGGTGGAAACCTCTTCTGCGCGACACGGTCTTCACAAACATGCTTCGCCGCGCTACAAAATCGTGAGGTCTCCGGTTTCGTCATCGAAGCCCAGTGGCTGCAACATCGTTTTTGGCGGCCATGAACTGGTTATCGAAGGATAAGCGTGAATAGCTGCAAGCACCTTCGCATCGTTGAATAGTTCATCGCGCTTCTCGATGATCCATTCCAGGGACTGCATTCTCGTGTAATACGGGATCACAAATTTCTCGACAGCGGATTGCGTTAGAAAGATTGCATCGACCTCAGGCCTGAGGCGCATGCTTTTTCCATCATATGCAATGTCAATTGGCTTGCCGCCCCGCATGCCGGGCCCGTGGGACCTTGTCCGTACAGAGATTCCTAACGGTGCCTTCAGTCCGGCTTTGGTCTTTTCCACGACTTGAAGCTTAGGCCCATTCCACACGACCACGCAGTCCTTGTCCCGATCGCCATCCGCAGCTTCGCCAAGCCATCGAAGCATATTCGCATCTTGTCTGGCGGGCATCGTTTCCTCGCTCTTTGGGGTTGGTTGTAGAAGGACCGATAGCATGCGAAGATTCCGCTGAGGCCGCAACCTGCACAGGTGTTCGAGCCAGATAAACGGCGCATCGGGGCGCCGAGAAATAAAAACGCCGCCTGGTAATCCCGGCGGCGTTCTCCCGTTCGTGACGAATCAGTCTTCGCGCCGCAAATGGCCCGGCGCCTTGTGCTTGTCCTCTTCCTCGGTGTCGAACTCGTCGTCGAGATCGATCAAGTCATCATCGAGATCGTCGTCGAGATCGTCATCATCATCGTCGTCCTCGTCATCATCGTCGTCGAGGTCGTCGTCATCATCGTCCTCGTCGTCATCCACATCGAGCTCGTCGAGGTCGTCATCATCATCGTCGTCGAGATCGTCTTCTATGATCTCGTCTTCCGGATCGTCACTGTCCGTCGGACCAGCCGCTGCGTAACCAACATTTGCCGCGCCCCACTTCCTCGCGTCGCCCTCGATTGCGAATTCCCCAGCCGGCGACTCGAACGTGTCCAACATACAATCACTATCCTCCGGGTTAGAGAAGCGCCCGTTCGCGTTTCGATTCACGGGACAGCTTCTTTCGATCATTCGCACTCAAGAATCTTTTCCTCAACCGAATCGACTGAGGAGTAATCTCGATCAACTCGTCCTCTTCGATAT
>JBDUEH010000698.1:0-1734 GCA_040002555.1 Gemmatimonadales bacterium
GCCGATGCAATTCGTCGCTTCGCGCCAGTCGCGTCTGGTGTTGCGAAGCCGCGTCGATCGGAAGCCGTCAGCCTGCTGCTCGCCACGGATCTGTTGAGCGAAGGCGTCAATCTTCAGGATGCAGCTGTTGTCGTTCATCTCGACCTTCCGTGGACGCCGGCGCGCATGGAGCAGCGATTAGGTCGAATCGCGCGGATGGGCTCGCGACACTCACAGGTTTACTCCTACGCGATTCGCCCTCCGGTGAGTGCGGAAGCGCTGATTCGGATCGAGAGTGTGCTGCGGGAGAAAATGAAAACGTCGGGTATTGTAGTGGATGAGTTTCAATCGCTCGCCTCGCTGGCGGTAAAGGTTACGAGACAAGAGCACAACTCTCCGCGCGTTACGGAGGCCGTTCGCTCGATCCTCGAGAGTTGGTCGCAAACTGACGTTGACGCGCCCACCGACTCGTTGGCGGTGGCGACGGTCATAGGCAATATCGACGGCTTCATCTCGCTCTGTGCAGTTAACGGGCGACTTGTGCTTCTGACTCGCGACGAGGCTGGTATCACGAGCGACCCGGATCGAACACTGCGGATGCTTCCCCAGTGTAATGGCGTCGATTCCATCGGCATTGAGTCTGACTATGGCTCGGTGATCGAATCAATCGAACGTCATTTTCACGGATTGGAAGCAACTGATGATCCACATCGGCCGGCGATTATGAGTGCCCCGTCCCGACGCGGCGCGCTTCGCCGTCTCTCGGCTATCGCCTCGCGATCGCGTCCCCACGAACGCGCGACCGTTATGAGACTCGCGGCACGCGCGCGCGAATCACTGTGGTCGAGAATCGGCGCTCATGGCGAACGGCAACTTGCGACCATTGCCGCTGATGACCCTTCCGATGCCGAGTGGTTGTGGCGCGTTGCGGAGCTCGGCGGCGCTAGTGCAAAGCGGCGCTTGAATGTCGTCGTGCGAGCTATCGTGCTCTTCCGCGGCACGTATGACTCAAAAGCGTGACACGCGCGAAAAAACGATGTCGGGCCATTTCGGGGCGATCCGTAAGGTTCGCGCCAGAGCAGGATGTCCCTGCTCGAATTCCCACGAAGGAGGGCAAAATGCGAACGACTCCGAAGTACTTCGCTATCCTGGCAGTCATTGCCGGCGCATCGTTATTCTCCGCATGCGCATCCGACGGACCTCCGACTGCTCCCGTTAAGGTAGACGCAGCGCTGACGCAGCAGAAACTGCAGGACCTGCACGACAAGTACGACTGGATCGGGCAGTATCACACTGACGGCCTTGCGTACATGTACAAGGAGCTTGCGAAGGGAAGCAAGAAACCCCGGTCGCATGCCGAACTT
The DNA here is from genome assembly GCA_040002555.1 of Gemmatimonadales bacterium. Classification (GTDB taxonomy): domain Bacteria; phylum Gemmatimonadota; class Gemmatimonadetes; order Gemmatimonadales; family Gemmatimonadaceae; genus UBA4720. The sequence goes on from JBDUEH010000698.1 coordinate 1,344, forward strand.
TGCAAAATCGCAGCGAAGGCGACGAAGGAGTTTCACAAGATTGCACGCAATGGTGACATTCCGGCAAACGCAGCAGATCCGGCGCTCGTCGCGGAGGTGTGTCCGTCGGACGGCGGCGTAAACGCCACTATCCTCGTCGCGCCGAACGGCTTGCCTTCCGCGCGTGCCGATCTGTCGCCCGGCGCAACGAACCTGATTGACCAGATCACGTCCATCGCGAACACGGCTACTTCCCGTGCCGCGTACGTCAATGGTGTTCAAAACGCGGAAGCGCAGGCGGTGTATCTGCCGTCGGACGAAGCCGCCGCGGTGATCGGAGTGGGCTCCGTCGCATTGAGCTCACTGGACTACTGGGAAGCCAACCTCGGCGCCTGGAAGGGTATCAACGGAC
>JBDUEH010000699.1:0-1728 GCA_040002555.1 Gemmatimonadales bacterium
GCGCCGCGGGAATCTGGGCAACCATCTCCGGAGGGATGTATTTCGCGGGCCACTGCCCGTCGATCTCATTCAGCAGCGCGAGCGCCGCGCCGCGCCTCCCGGTGCGCGCATAGAGCACTCCTAGGCCGGGTGAACGATGCCCGAGGATGAGTTCGGCGCGTGTGAACGTGCTCTCGGCGCGGGCGGCCTGACCGAGCTTTATCTGCGCGAAGCCGAGAAACGAATCGCCGTACTCGAAACTGCCGGTTCGGAGCGCGGATCCGCCATAAATTGCAGCGCGGAGTCGGGATGTTCGCTCCACGCGAGGGAGAACATCCGCTGCAGTGCCATGACCGATGACAGCGGATCACTCGCCAGGCCGCGATCGATCGCCTTCGTGGCTTGCGCGGGATCCGTGTCGCCTCTGAAATCGTTAACGCACTTCCCGCGGCCAGACGAGTGCGCAGCGATTCTCCGCTTACATACGGCATGATGAAATACGGCGTCCCGGCCACCTCGCCCGCGTTGAGCAGAGGGACGATGTGAGGATGCTGGAGCTTGGCCGCCGTCGCGATCTCGAGCTTGAATCGCTCGATACTCAAGTCGCCTCGTTCGCGTGGCAGCACCTTGATAACGACCTGCCGATTGAAGGCGAGCTCCGTGGCAACGAAGACGCGCGACATGCCGCCGCCGAGCTCGCGCTCAACCGTGTATGCGTCACCGAGCTTCGCCCGCAGATCGTCCCTCAGCTCGTCAGCCACGTCTTCTCATCGCCATGCGGCATCATCTCCGGTTGTCTCGCATTTTTCTTGGTTCGCTCGCAGCTTTAACGGTCCGCGCTCGTTCTCCCCTTAAAGTTCTACATCAATGACATCACCCGAGTTCTTGTCTGTCGCTCTGTCTTTTGTTCTAGGCCTGGCGGTGACGCTTTTGATAACCTCTTTCCTTTGTGCTTTTCTTGAACGCCGTGCGACAAAATTCGACTGGTTACCGTTTGTATGGGCTCTATATATACTCGCCTATCAATTCGATTACTGGTGGGAGTCATTCCAACTGATAAGGGCACCCGGCATTACAATGATGGCTTTTGGCTGCCTGCTGGTGCTTGCACTCACCCTTTCATTCTCGGGCGGACTTGTGCTGCCCTCCAACATTGGGAAGTACCCAGCCGACTTGGCGGACTACTTTGAGCGCGATGGCCGGTGGGGAATTCTCGGCTTGGGCTTCTACAACGTCGTCGGCACTCTGGCCAACAAGTGGCTATTCAACTTGAATCTTGTCAGCGGAGTTACACTGGTGAACCTTGTCAGTGTTGCTCTGGTATGCGTCACAGTTTTCAGCAGGAGCCGGCGCTTGCAAGTTACGTCAACTCTTGCTTTTGGACTCAACTTCATTGTGTTCGTTACACTCTACGTGCCCAAATCCTACCAAGGGTGAGGTTGCATCTGCGGCCGCTCATGTCTTCGTCACACAAGGACTCGTAAGTTCCAAACCCTGACAGCCGAAAGACAGTCCACCCTCACCGCCAACACGACTAATGTCTTCCATCATCCATTCGCAGACAGCAGACATTCCAGCCAACATGACGACGACCGGCTTCGACGTGGCTGGATTCCGAAAAGCTCAGGTGATAGCTTCACGAACACGAGCAACCCGTATGTCGGCATAGTGACCTTCACGCGGTAGAGAATCGATTCCCGCTTTGAAGGCCGGTTGCATCGGCCGGCGGTTAGGCGGTGGGTTTGTATC
>JBDUEH010000700.1:0-1724 GCA_040002555.1 Gemmatimonadales bacterium
AGTATGAGACCCGAACTGGCGACGACATTCGCGAGTTCGGGTTTTTTAGTTATGAATAGCCACGCTCTAGCGGTCATCGAGTTCGCGACTGCGCTTGATGTCGTCGCGGGTCACGCGGGATCGGCGCTAGGCGCGGAGCGCGTCCGCGAGCTAACACCCCGCGCGGATCGCGAATGGGTAGTGCGGGAGCACGCGCGTGTCTCTGCAATGCGGTCGCTCGCGTCCGGCGAATCACGGTGGCATCCACAAGCGGTCCCTGACGTCAGGCAGTCGCTTTCCCGCCTTCGAGTTGAAGGTGCCGGCCTCGATGCCGGTCATCTCCTCGGCGTAAGAAATCTGCTCAGGAGCTCTCGGCTTACTGCCGAGAGTTTTCGTGATGAGAAGATCTCGCCGGTGGCGGTTGCGATGTTTCGATCTGAAATCGACGGACTCGTCGTTGCACGTGTTGAAGAAAAGGCGATCGACACCGCAATCGACGACGATGCAAATATCCGCGACGAGGCATCGCCGGCACTCAGGCGAATCCGACGTGAGCTGAGGGGAGCGCAGGGTGAGCTCGTGAAGCTTCTCGAGCGGATTGCATCGAAACTCGAATCGCATCACCAGGTATCTGACATGTCCGTCACGGTTCGCAATGGACGGTACGTGATTCCCGTGCGTCGCGAAGCCCGCGTTGCAGTTGGCGGCATCGTCCACGATACGTCTAGCACAGGTAGTACACTCTTCGTCGAGCCGCCGGCAGCGGTCGAAGAAGGGAATCGGATTCGTGAGCTTCAGAGTGATGAGCTCAGAGAGATTGATCGCATCCTCGCCGAGTTGTCCGAGCTCGTCCGTCCGCGGCGAGCGGAGATGGCGGATGCTCTCGAATCGCTCATCCTTCTCGACTCGTTATACGCACGCGCGAGATTCGGCGAGAAGCTTCGTTGTGGCACGGTTGAGTTCAACGATCCGGGCGATGGGTTTACGATCATCGACGGTCGCCATCCGCTGCTCGTCGAGCAGGGAATTGCTGTCATAGCGTTTGACCTTACGCTCGAGCCAAGTGAGCACACGCTTCTCATCTCGGGACCAAACACCGGCGGCAAGACGGTCCTTCTGAAATCCCTCGGGCTATTCGCGGCGATGGCCCAGTCAGGCGTGCCTGTTCCGGTGGGAGACGAGTCGCGTCTCGCGATCTTCGACAACATCTACGCTGACGTTGGTGACGAACAATCGATCAGCTCCAGTCTTTCAACGTTCAGCGCGCACTTAAAAAATCTTTCGGAAGTTCTGAAGTCCGCGACCGGAGCATCACTCGTTCTGATCGACGAGCTTGGTTCCGGAACTGATCCCGTCGAGGGAGCCGCGCTCGGCGGCGCGATACTCGAAGCATTGACCAATCGGGGAAGCCTGTCTGTTGCCACGACGCACCTGGGCGCGCTTAAGGAGCTTGCAACGGAAGTCGACGGTGTGGTGAATGCTTCGCTCCAATTCGATCCCGTTGCGCTTGCGCCAACGTATCGCCTCATCAAGGGAATTCCCGGACGGTCCTACGGAATAAGCATCGCGAGGCGCCTCGCGCTTCCCGAGGAGATTCTCGTTCGAGCGGAGGAGCGGCTTCCAAAGGGCGAGCGTGACGTGAACGCTCTTCTCGCTGAGCTCGAATCCCGAGAGCAAAAGCTTACCGAGAGCGAAAAGGAAAGCGAGCTGATCGCAGACGACGTTCAGGGTCGTGCTCTGCGTGT
>JBDUEH010000701.1:0-1718 GCA_040002555.1 Gemmatimonadales bacterium
AAGGCTTTCATGAACGCCGGATCATGGAACGCACCGAACTGCCCGTTGTCTTTCAGGAGCGGCGAGCCGGCCTGAAGGCCGAGAATCACCGGCGGCGGCCACTCGGTGGTTGGAATGAGTAGCGGATACTGCCGCGCCGTCATCTTCGCCTTGATCTTGACCATCGACGCACGCCACTCGGCCCACGTCGTCGGCATCGAACTGTAGCCCGCTTGAGCCAGCAGGTCCGACCGATAGAAGATCACGCGTGTATCGACGTACCACGGAATTCCGTAGGTCACTCCATCGACGACATTGGTGTTCCAAACACCTTCGAAGAACCCACTCTTGGGTGCAGCCGCTGACGACGCGACTCTCGAATCGAGCGGCTCCAGTGCATCGACGGCCGAGAACTCCGGCACCCACGTGTTGCCGAGCATGGCGATGTCGGGCGTGGCGTCACCAACATAGGCGGTGAGCAGCTTTTCGTGCGCCGCTGACCATGGGATTTGCTGAACTTCGATCTTGAGACCGGGGTGCGCCTTTTCGAATTCGGGAATGAGTTGGAAGACGACTTCGCCTTCGCGCCCCATTGCCCACAAATGGAGAGTACGGTCGCTCGATGACGATGACGAACACGATGCCAACGCGGCGACAATCGAAACCGCCGCGCCCGCGTTCGCGACAAACTTCACGGCGCTATTGATCAAGCCATCCACCGGTGAAACCAGCTTTCTTCAGTCCGCTGATGATGTACTTGTTCTTACGCATCGTCTTCCACACGAGATCTGACCGGTAGTTCTCGATCATGGTGATGATTGGGCCTTGGTCGATGCCGAGGTAGTCGGTATCGAACCAGCCCATCCCGCGAACAACGTTACCGGTCGCTGGTTTGACATGAGTGTCGTAAGTCGGATTGAATGAATCGATGAAGCCATAATTTCCGAACACGTTGTCGCCGTATTTCTCGCGCATTGCGATCAGTGCGGGAATAGCGATCTCCGGCGTAAAGGCGATCGATCCACCAACGGCTGTCGGGCCGATGGTGCCATCGTCATGGAGCCAGTTGGCAGCGGCGCCGTGTGCCGTATAGGTCTGGAATTTTCTCGACCTGCCGCGAAGAAATAGGACCGTGTCCTGAGGTCCATCACCTGCCGTCAGGCCCCAGATGTCTCCGCTGTAGTCTTTCCAGTCGCCCGGATTCGCAATCGCATAAGCGCGCTGTGAATACGTCGCCCGGCGCGAATTCTCGAAATAATCGATGCCCTTTCCGCGCATGTATGAATCCTGGATGCCGCGGAAATCGATCCAGACATGCGAGTATTGGTGTCCGAACAGCGGAGCGAAGTTGAGCTGCTGGTAGCCGTAGAAATCGGCCCAGTCATACGTACTGCGATACGAATCCCACGATGCGACGTCGATTGGATGAGTCGGTGAGCCGAGCGCGAGGACGTTGAGGATGAGTGCCTCGTTGAGTCCATGCCAATCTGCTTCGATGTAACCGTGCTCAGGGGTCCAGCCCATGCTGACGAGCGGCGCTCGCGGGCGAACGTACGTCCAGTCGACGCGCAAGTAGAGAGAATCCGCATATGCTCGAATTGCAGACTCGGTGGTGTTGTTTGTAGTGAAATACGATTGATCGAAGAGAACTCCCGCGATCAACAGTGACGTGTCGATCGTGGACAGCTCGACGGTCTGGAACCGGTAACCGGTGTCCATGTCGAGGAAGTGATAGAAGA
>JBDUEH010000702.1:0-1718 GCA_040002555.1 Gemmatimonadales bacterium
AAGGCTTTCATGAACGCCGGATCATGGAACGCACCGAACTGCCCGTTGTCTTTCAAGAGAGTTGAGCCGGCCTGAAGAGCAAGAATTACCGGCGGCGGCCACTCGGTGGTGGGAATCAGCAGCGGATACTGTCTCGCCGTCATTCGTGATTTGATCTTGATCATCGACGCCCGCCAGTCCGCCCATGTTGTCGGCATCGACTGATATCCGGCGGCAGCAAGAATGTCCGAACGATAAAAGAGCACGCGCGTGTCGACGTACCACGGAATTCCGAATGTCACTCCATCGACCACATTGGTGTTCCACACACCTTCGAAGAAACCGCTCTTTGGTGCAGCGACAGACAAAGCGACTCTCGAATCGAGCGGCTCGAGTGCATCGATGGCCGAAAACTCGGGCACCCATGTGTTGCCAAGCATGGCGATGTCAGGCGTGGCATCACCGACGTATGCGGTGAGCAGCTTTTCGTGCGCCGCCGACCACGGAATCTGCTGAACTTCGATCTTGAGGCCTGGGTGTGTCTTTTCAAATTCAGGTATGAGTTGAGACACGACTTCACCTTCGCGCCCCATCGCCCAGAGGTGGAGCGTCCGGTCGCTCGGTGACGATGGCGAGCACGACCCAATCGCGGCGAGCAGTGACGCCGCTACTGTGGTCGTCGGGACAAACCTCAGTGCTCTAGTGCTCAAGCCACCCGCCCGTGAAGCCGGCTTTCTGGAGACCACTGATGATGTACTTGTTCTTTCGCATTGTCTTCCAGACGAGATCCGAGCGGTAGTTCTCTATCATCGCGATGATCGGCCCTTGATCGATGCCGAGGTAATCGGTGTCGAACCAGCCCATTCCGCGAACCACGTTACCGGTCGCTGGTTTGACATGAGTGTCGTAAGTCGGATTGAATGAATCGATGAAGCCATAATTTCCGAACACGTTGTCGCCGTATTTCTCGCGCATTGCGATCAGTGCGGGAATAGCGATCTCCGGCGTAAAGGCGATCGATCCACCAACGGCTGTCGGGCCGATGGTGCCATCGTCATGGAGCCAGTTGGCAGCGGCGCCGTGTGCCGTATAGGTCTGGAATTTTCTCGACCTGCCGCGAAGAAATAGGACCGTGTCCTGAGGTCCATCACCTGCCGTCAGGCCCCAGATGTCTCCGCTGTAGTCTTTCCAGTCGCCCGGATTCGCAATCGCATAAGCGCGCTGTGAATACGTCGCCCGGCGCGAATTCTCGAAATAATCGATGCCCTTTCCGCGCATGTATGAATCCTGGATGCCGCGGAAATCGATCCAGACATGCGAGTATTGGTGTCCGAACAGCGGAGCGAAGTTGAGCTGCTGGTAGCCGTAGAAATCGGCCCAGTCATACGTACTGCGATACGAATCCCACGATGCGACGTCGATTGGATGAGTCGGTGAGCCGAGCGCGAGGACGTTGAGGATGATGGCTTCGTTCAGTCCGTGCCAATCCGCCTCGATGTATCCCTTCTCGGGTGTCCACCCCATGCTGACGAGCGGAGCACGCGGACGAACGTACGTCCAGTCAACGCGCAGGTAGAGTGAATCCGCGTATGCGCGAATTGCTGATTCAGCGGCGTTGTTGGCGGTGAAGTACGATTGATCGAACAGAACTCCGGCAATCAGCAAAGACGTGTCGATGGTGGAAAGCTCGACGGTCTGGAACCGGTAACCGGTGTCCATGTCGAGGAAGTGATAGAAGA
>JBDUEH010000703.1:0-1715 GCA_040002555.1 Gemmatimonadales bacterium
CCGGCATACGTGAGTCCGGAACAGGCGGCAGGAGAGCCCGTAATCGACGGGAGAAGCGATCAATACAGTCTTGCGTGTGTGTTGTATGAGATGGTCTCCGGAAGAAAACCGTTTCTGGGTGCGACGGCTCAACAGGTGCTGAGTAAACGATTCAGCGACCCTGTTCCTTCGCTCCGTTCTGTTTATTCAGAGACAACAGAAGAAGTTGAAGTCGCACTTTTTAGAGCGTTTTCCAAGGACGCGTCGGAGCGGTTTGGAACGACGATGGAGTTTGCAAAAGCCCTTGTCGCCACGCATCTCTCTACGCCTGACGGTAGTCCGATCACCGGAGTCGGTGCGAACGCCGGAAAATCGATTGCGGTGATGCCCTTCTCCAACATGAGCTCCGATCCGGAGGGCGATTTCTTCGCTGACGGAATCGCGGACGAGATCATAACGGCACTGTCGAAGATCAAAGCTCTGAAAGTGTCGTCGCGATCTTCGTCATTCAGCTTCAAGGGAAAGAACGAGGACATTCGCGAGATCGGTCGTAAGCTCCAGGCGTCGACGATTCTCGAGGGCAGCGTTCGAAAGGCCGGGAAGAGGCTGCGCCTCACCGCTCAGCTCGTGAATGCCGAGAACAACGAACAGCTGTGGGCGGAGCGATACGATCGTGAGCTCGAGGACGTTTTCCAGATCCAGGACGAGATCGCGCAGAGCATAGTTGCCGCGCTGCGCGTCGTTCTAAGCGACGATGAAAAACGCGCGATCGAGCAGGTGCACAGCCCCAACGTCGAGGCGTACGGGTTCTATCTACGCGGACGTCAGTACTTCCATCAGCATCGTCGGAAGAGTCACGAGTACGCAAGGCAGATGTTCGAGCGCGCCATCGAGCTCGATCCCGATTATGCGCTTGCGCATTCCGGCGTGGCCGACTGCTGTTCGTTTCTCTATCAGTATTTCGACGCATCGCCGGGAAACCTCAAGCGCGCGGACGCGGCGAGCCGGCGCGCGCTGGAGTTGAATCCCAATCTGGCTGAGGCGCACGCGTCGCGTGGACTCGCAGTCTCCCTCAGCGAACGATTTGCCGAGGCCGATATAGAGTTCGAGATGGCGATGAAGCTCGATCCGAAATCATTCGAAGCTGCGTACTTCTATGCTCGTTCGTGTGTAGCGCAGGGGCGAAACGACGATGCCGCGAAGTGGTTCGAAAGAGCAATCGCGGTGCGACCTGACGACTACGCATCCCTGGCACTTCTCGCCGGCGTCTACGAATCGCTCGGACAACACGACAAATCAATTCAAACGTCGCGCCGGGCGTACGACACTGCGCGAAAGCATCTCGAGCTGACGCCGGACGATCCGCGCGCGCTCTATATGGGTGCGATGTCGCTGACAGCTTTAGGCGAATCAGAAAAAGCGCGCGAATGGAATCGCCGCGCTCTCGCCATGGATCCTGACGACCCTTCGGTGCTTTACAACATTGCGTGCGCGTTTGCGACTGAGCGCCAGCCTGTTGAGGCTCTTTCGGCTTTGACGAAGGCGCTGGACAACGGATTCGGTCATTGGAAATGGATCGAGCACGATGTCGATCTCAATTCGCTGAGGGACGAGCCTGACTTCATCGCCCTTCTCGCTCGCAAACCCGGTGAAGACACAGGCGCGGCATAGAATGCATAAAGGACTCGAGGACGCACTTCAGGCATCCTACAGGCTCGATCGGGAGCTCGGTCGCG
>JBDUEH010000704.1:0-1714 GCA_040002555.1 Gemmatimonadales bacterium
GGGCAAACGGTCATCCATTCGCGTAACCTAGGCCTATACAATAGAAGCGGCAAGCACGGATAAACCCGTCAGAGTGACTGGGCATAGAGCCGTATCTGTTCTATAACTTCTTTCCTTTCAACGACTTCAGTATCAATAGTGAGGTCGGCCTCCTCGTACATCAAGCGCCTGGACGCGAGCAAACCCGTCAACTTCGAAAGTGGATCGGCGCCTTCGAGGAGTGGGCGCCTGACGCGGGAGGACGCGAGACGGCCCATCGCCGCCTCCGCGCCCACTCTAAGGTATATGATACGTCCAGTCTCTCGCAAAAGTGCCACCGACTCGCGGTTCGTGACCCATCCGCCGCCCGCCGACATCACCGTTCCCTTGCACGCTGATAGCTCACGACTCAGGGACTTCTCGAGCCCGCGAAAGTAGTCCTCACCCTTTTCGGCGAAGATCGACGGGATCGACGCGTGCTCCCGGTGCTCGATTTCCGTATCAAAGTCGATGAACGGCCAGTGGAGTTGCCTGGCTGCTGCGCGACCAATGGTTGTCTTTCCGGCACCAGGAAGCCCGACTAGCACGATGTTCGGCCGGTCAGGAACCACGACGCTCCGCGATCTGTGCGACAAAACCGTCAAAGTTTCGGCGAAGCTCGGTCAATGAATCGCCGCCGAATTTCTCAATCACTGCCTGAGCGACAACAAACGCTAGCATCGCTTCGGCAATTACACCCATCGCCGGAACCGCAGTCACATCACTGCGCTCGGCCACCGCCGACGCGGCCTCGCCGGTCTTCATCTCAATCGTGACAAGTGGACGCATCAGCGTACTGATCGGCTTCATTGCAACGCGAACGATAAGCGGCTCGCCGTTGGTGATTCCCCCTTCGAGCCCGCCAGCACGATTCGTGTTACGCTCGACGTTCGCAGACAGCGGCCGATCGGGCGATGAATGAATCTCGTCGTGCACTTCCGATCCACGTCTTCGCGCATTGTCGAACCCGCTTCCAATCTCCACGCCTTTCACCGCGTGGATGGACATCATTGCCGCACCAATACGTCCGTCGAGTTTTCGATCCCACGAAACGTGAGAACCAAGTCCGACCGGCACGCCACGACAGACTACTTCACAGATGCCGCCCAGCGTGTCGCCTTGTTTCTTGACCGTGTCGATCAAATCGATCATGCGATCTTCGGCCTGGGAGTCGAGCGTCCGCAGTTGAGATTCATCAGCGGCAGCATTGATGTCGTCCGGCCACATCGCGGGCGGCGTTGCGACAATTCCGCCAAGCTCCGCGACGTGACTGCCGATAGTGATGCCGAGCTCGCTCAAGAGTTTTCTACAGACGGCGCCGGCCGCTACGCGCGCCGTTGTCTCGCGAGCTGAGGCGCGCTCGAGAATATCGCGCGCATCTGCGCGATCGTACTTGAGCATTCCGGGCAGATCGGCGTGACCTGGGCGCGGGCGGGTGACTACTCTCTTGCGCGCCTCGGCTCCCTCTGCGTCCGGCGCTGGGTCCATGATCTCCTGCCAGTTCTTCCAGTCACGATTTCGGACAAGCATGCCGATCGGCGACCCGAGTGTTTCGCCAGCGCGAACACCCGACAGGAGTTCAACGACATCGTGCTCGATCTGCATGCGCCGACCGCGACCATATCCTTGCTGGCGGCGCGCAAGCTGAGCGTCGATGTCCCCGGCCAGCAGCGGAATGCCGGCGGGAGCTCCTTCG
>JBDUEH010000705.1:0-1713 GCA_040002555.1 Gemmatimonadales bacterium
TCCGCTCGATTCCATCGCATCGCCGTAACTCGACGCAACGAGAAAATCGACCTGCAATGGCCGCCGGATGTGCCGAACAAGATCACTGAGGAAAATGAAGCTTCCCTTCAGCAATCCAAGGACGAGCAATTCGCCATCAGGATATGCCGAAGTGATCTCTTCTCCCATCTCGGCCACGCGCTTCGCGATCGTCGCTTCGTCGTAAGCAACGCGCTTGAGAGCGCGACCAGAAAGACGGGGATCTGCTGCAGCAGCTGCAGTTGCGGTCACTAAATCTCCGCTCGCGCCCATGCGCGGGCTGTGGCCGGACGAAGCCGGGCTTTTCTGATCATCTCGACGCGACGCGCGTCCCAACGCTGGATCAGCAAGTGATCGCGAAACATCCGCACCTCGATGCCACCGGAGAGCTGAATTGAACTTCCCGTTTGGCCCTTTATTGTAAACTCTGCAAGGCGGTGAGTTCCGCGTCTGTCCATCACGACTCCGGCTTTTGCGGCAACGGTGGGCCAGAGAGTTCGGAGCGATTCTTCATCATATCCAACGAGGTCCTCCCTCGCAACGCGAAGGCCGCCCTGGGAGCCGGGTGTGCCGATCTTTTCGACCGCCAGCGACATCGCATTCCGCCATCCGGCCGACGCCTTGGCGATCGAGAGCAGGTCAGCCGGAAAAGCCGGATTCAACCGGGAAATCGCTGGCAGAATCTCGTGCCTGACGCGGTTACGGAGGTGTTCCCTGGACTGATTCGAAGGGTCGTCGAGGTAACGTACAGCGTGGTTGACGGCGTATTCGGCGAGATCCGCCCGGCGCAGGCGCAGAAATGGCCGCAGGACCTCCGACTCGGCGTAAAGACCGGCGAGGCCACGCGGACCAGCGTCGCGAAGGATTCTCATGAAGACGGTCTCGACCTGATCGTCGATCGTATGCGCGGTGGCAACTGTTCCGTGGAATTTCAAGGCCGTCTCCCGGAGGAAATTCCATCGCGCCTCGCGCCATTCGTGTTCGCGGGAGAGCGGAGTTGTTGCGCGTCCGACGACGCACTTCAAGCCAAGCTTTGCCGCGTGCCGCTCGACGAATTTCGTGGCCAACGCGGAGTGACTTCCACTGCGATGGTCGAAGGTCGCTACGATAATCGACTTGTGGTGACCGGAGCGCACGGAAGACGCAGCGTGCATCAGAACCATCGAATCCAGGCCGCCAGAAACCGCGAGAACAACGCGATCTGCGCTGCCGAGCGCGGATGCAGTATCTCGAGGCACCGCTGCTTCTTCATTAGAGCGGATTCGCATGGTATTTTAATCTAAACCACCGCTCGTCTGGAGTAATGCATGGAAACGCACGGTCCACTAGGGACACTTTGGGTATCGCTGGGCCTGATCGGGTTCTATCTGGCGCTGATCTGGCTCAACACGCTGCTGGGCATATTTCTCACGCCGCTTTTCCTGATTCCGCAGACTTGGCTGATGGATTTTCTGAAGGAAAGGAAGGCTCGGAAGGAAAGCGGATCTTCGAAGGTGTCGGGGACTTAGGATACTCGCCTCGGCGGCGTTCTGGATTGATTCGGCGACTACCAGGAATAGAGAGAGGAGTAGAACTCCCTGTTTCGCACGATCGACCGGACATAGTCTCGAGTCTCGACAAATGGAATCCGCTCGGTGAATAGCTCCGGATCGTCGGCCCCCGCTTTTAGTATCCACTTTGCGACGCGGGATTCAC
>JBDUEH010000706.1:0-1712 GCA_040002555.1 Gemmatimonadales bacterium
CATCGCTCCGCAAGGAAGCGAAGATCTCGATGAAGACCGCACGCCGCAGCGCGCTGAAGGAAGTTCCCAACGGCAGAGTTCAGACCTCAGAGATCGAGCGAGAGAACGGCAAGCTCATCTATTCCTTCGGCATCAAGGTCGCAGGTAAGACGGGCATCGAGGAAGTCAACATCGATGCAATGACCGGCGCACTCGTTGCGCACGAGCACGAATCTCCGGCTACCGAGAAGAAGGAAGCGGCAGCCGAGAAGAAGGAAAAGAAGTAACGATCTTTCTCTATCGTTTCGACGCGGTGTCTTTTTGCCCGTCGAGACGATAGACGATTTCCTTGTCGCCGCGAACCATCCCGAATTCTTCGCGCGCGATTCGTTCCTGAGTGGCCCGATCGGTCTGTACGGCTTTCACCACCTGGCGGAGCGAATCCACCTCGCGCGCAAGAGAATCAGTCTCCGCTTGTAGCCTGATTTTTCGATTGCGTTGATGCCAGAGGTCCATCGTGCTGTACTCGCCTCCCTGCACCGCGAATACAATGGCGCCGGCGACTACCAGCCAGAGTACGATTTTCCCGATCACTGGCAATCAGAGTCCGTAGATCATTCCACCGGGATACTCTGCCACATCGCCAAGTTCCTCTTCTATGCGCAGAAGCTGATTGTACTTCGCGACGCGATCACTTCGGCTGGCTGAGCCGGTCTTGATCTGCCCCGCGCCTGTGGCCACCGCGAGGTCAGCGATGAACGTGTCCTCTGTTTCACCGGAGCGATGCGAGATAATCGACTGATATCCATTTGCCCGCGCCATCTCGATCGCCTCGAGCGTCTCGGTCAGCGTGCCGATCTGATTCAACTTGACGAGAATCGCGTTCGCGCAGTCTGATGCAATTCCCTTCGCCAGCAGCTCGGTATTCGTGCAAAACAAATCGTCGCCGACGAGCTGAAGCCTGTCGCCAAGCGCCTCGGTCAGTTTTGCCCAGCCGCTCCAATCACTTTCGGCAAGTCCGTCCTCGATCGAAACGATCGGATATACATCGAGCCATTTCGTGTACATCTCGATCATCCCGTCGGAGTCCTTCGTGCCGGCGCCGCTCTTCTTGAAAGTGTAGTTCTTGCCCTTGTACAACTCCGACGCTGCGCAATCGAGAGCAATCGCGATCTCGGTTCCTGGCGCGTAGCCCGCTGACTCGATCGCCTCGACCACGAGCTTGAGAGCATCCTCATCAGTACCGAGGTCCGGCGCGAACCCTCCCTCATCGCCGACGCCTGTCGACAGCTTTCGCTTCACGAGAACTTTCTTCAGAGCGTGAAATACTTCCGCTCCCATGCGAAGACCATCGGCGAAACTATCCGCGCCGACTGGAACGATCATGAACTCCTGAAAGTCAACGGTGTTCGTGGCGTGTGCCCCGCCATTGAGAATGTTCATCATCGGGACTGGCAGCATTCTCGCCATCGGTCCGCCAAGGTAGCGGTAAAGCGGAAGCGAAAGATCCTCGGCCGCGGCTCGTGCGACAGCCATCGAAACGGCAAGAATTGCGTTAGCGCCGAGCTTGCTCTTGTTCGGCGTGCCATCGAGGTCGATCATAGTGCGATCAATCGTGATTTGGTCCGTCGCGAGAAGTCCATCGAGCGCGGGCGCAATACGTTCTTCGATCGCCTGAACCGCGAGCTGGACGCCCTTGCCGCCGTACCGATCTGCATCGCCGTCCCGAATCT
>JBDUEH010000707.1:0-1709 GCA_040002555.1 Gemmatimonadales bacterium
CGATTTACCTCGAAGAGATTCGCGAAGCCGGACTTTACGATACGATCTGGCAGGCCTTCGCGGTGCTGCTACCCGTTAGAAGCGTCGGCGTCATGGGCGATGAAAGAACCTACGAGAACGTTCTTGGCCTTCGCGCTGTTACATCGACTGACGGCATGACTGCCGATTGGTATCCGTTTCCATACGATGTCCTCGGAAGAATATCAAATCGTATCATCAATCAGGTTACGGGCATCAACAGAGTCGTCTATGATGTCTCGTCGAAGCCGCCGTCAACTATCGAATGGGAATAACTACACAGATGGCACAGATGAGACTGACACGGCACAGATGAACTACGGAAATACGGAACTACGGAAATACGGAACTACGGAAATACGGAAATACGGAAATACGGACACTGCGGGGATTCAGCACAGAAGGAAATAAGATGATGGCGTTGATCACCGACGCCATCGTGAAAGTTCGCGATGGATCGGCGAGACGAGCTTACTTACCGAATCATCGGCGCCGCTATCGCGGTGTCCAAAGGCATGGGTCCGCGGCTTCTCGAATCCGTTTACGAAACCTGCCTTGCCGATGAGCTACGACGTCGTGGGATGACCGTCGATCGTCAGCAGATTCTTCCGGTTGTTTTTCAGGGCAGGCGGATGGAGCGTGGATTCAGGGCCGACATCATTGTCGCGAGGGAAGTGCTTGTCGAAGTGAAAGCCGTCACCGTGCTACTGAAAGCGCACGAGGCGCAAGTGCTGAACTACATGCGCCTGGCACATCTCCCCAAGGGGCTTCTCATCAACTTCAACGCCTTCCCCTTCGTGAATGGCATCCGGCGTTACGTCCTGTAAGCGGAGCCCGTAGTCATCTGTGCCATGGTAACTACATTTGTGGTATCTGTGCTCAAACCCCTTTTTCCTCGAGGAGTTTCATGAACTGCGAGGCCTCGGTCAATCCAAACAGTCTCTCCGGCACATCCGGCTCCTTGGAGAATTGCGCGATCTTCCCGAGCACCGGCAGATACTGATTCGAGACTTCGAGCGGCGGCGCGACGATGAGGAAGAAGAAGTTGACCGGCTTCTCATCGATCGCCTTGAAGTCCACCCCGTGCGGCTTTCGCCCGAAGGCAACGCGCAGCTTGTTCACGACGAGCGATCGGCAGTGCGGAATGGCGATGCCGCGCCCGATCCCCGTCGAGCCGAGGTTCTCGCGGCGCTTCAGCATCTTGTAGAGCATCCCCTCGGACTTGTCGTCGAGGCTGAGCAGGGCGATGAGCTCCTTGAGGATGTCGTCCTTCGCCTCTCCCTCGAGCTCGAGCTTGATCGCGTCTTCGCTGAAGAACTCGCGCAGTTCCATTCTGGAAGGATCCGGTGCTGGTACAGTGCGTGACCGTGCGATGCCGACGATGCCGTGGCGTGGCCGGTCGTAACGGAACCGAGGAAACTACCCGTTCGCGCCGCGGATTGTCAAACGACGACGTTGCTTGCACTTCCGTGCCTCGGTAACTTTTGGAGATGCGCTTTCCGTTTCCCCTTGCGACCGATGTCCCCCTCTATCTGGCCCCCATGGCTGGTGTCTCGGAGTCGCCGTTCCGGCGGCTCTGCGGGCAGCATGGCGCCGACGTCGTCGTGACGGAGTTCCTCTCGGCCGAAGGGATCCGCCGCGAGAACGAGGCGACCCTCCACAAGCTCGCCTTCGGCCCCGACGAACGTCCG
>JBDUEH010000708.1:0-1706 GCA_040002555.1 Gemmatimonadales bacterium
CACCCAGCTTCGCTCTCTCAGTATCGAGAAACCTGCCATATGGCGCGATGACTTCGGTGAGCTGCGATTCATACCGCGTCAACTGATCCTCGAACTTCGATCTGAGCAGCGCGGCAAGGTCCTCGTTCAGCTTTCCGATTTTGGTCTCGAAGTCCTTGATCAGCTGACGCCTGCGCGCAGGAATGATAAGCCAACCCGCGATCGCAAAAACCGTCGCTGTCAGCACGCCTGTTACGTCCAGCGCGGCAGTCGTGAATACAGTTACGAATAGCGCGCCCAGCCCGATCGCCAGAACGTTGACTCCGAACGCCTGCGTCACCGCCGCCTTCACTCCCTCAGTGATCTGCCGCGCCTCAGTCTCCGTGTCGAACTCGCTCAGCCTCCGCTCGATCGGTTCCCGAAGTCGCGCGAAAAGCTCCTCGCGATTGTACTGAAACTCGGTGTCGCCATGCGCCGCAAGCGCTCCGGAGGCACGAAGCCTCGCCGTATGTGCGTCAAGCTCAGCAAACACGGTGCTCCAGAGCCTCAGGTTCCGCTGAACGGTCCAGTCGACCATTCGATGAACAACTTCCTCGATGCCATGCGTCGCGGTGCCTACGACCTCCGCGCGAAACCTGTTTTCGACAGCATCCTTGTTTCGCAGAAAATTGGCGTTGCCAATTCTGATTGTGCGCTCGAACCATGAGCGGCCGCGCCGCTCCAGCTCATACAGCACATTGCGTATCTCGATGAGATACCGCTCCGAGTCGGTACGCATCTCCTTCGTGTAAGCGTCGAGCTGTCCGCGCATCGAGCTAAGCACACGCGAGTCCTCCTCCACGACATCGAGTCGAGCGTCAAGCGTTGCGATGTTCGTAGCGAGCAGATGCCGAAGCACACCGAGCGGAGTCAACAGCTTGAGACGAACCCGCTCGGTTTCCCTCAATGTGTCCAGAACGTACGTCTCGAGAGCCGGATACTCGTTGCGCACGTCCGGAATCGGTGCGCCGAGTGCTGAGGATTCGGTGGCCACGCCATCCGCAGGCTCGCCCGGTGAGCGGGGCCTTGCGGCGATCTTGCCTCGAAGAGCCTGGAGCGCGCTGATGAAGTACAGCGTCGGTTTTGCAACTCCAAGCCGGGTTGTGATCTCTCGCGTGAGATATTCGCGAACGCGGTCGAGCTGCTCATCGGAGTTGCGACGATCGACGCCGTTCACGACGAACACGATCTTCTTTCCCCATTCGCGGATGTGCGAGAGAAAGTCGAGCTCGCTCGCGGTGAGAGGCTGGAGGAGACTCGTGACGAACAGAATGAGATCCGCTTTGGGCACGAACTGCCGTGTAATCTCTTCTTCCATCCGCTCGATCGAATTGGTTCCCGGCGTGTCGACTATGTCGAGATCACGCAGCACTTCCAGCGGATAGTGATACAGATGCGTGTTCTCGCCGAGGGGTTCCGGGTTTCCCGCCTCACCGTGACGGAGAATGGATATGGCGCGCGTGGTCGGCAGGTCGCCCATGGCAAAAACTTCCGCGCCAAGAAGAGCGTTGATGAACGTGCTCTTGCCGCTGTTGTACTCGCCGACAACAACCAGGAGGAACAGCTCGTCCATCTCGTGAACCAGCGACGCAAGCCGGTCGAGGTCCGAACGCTGTCCGTCCGAGCGCGAGAGTATGTCGCGCACCTGGAGCACGAGCTTTCGCTCGAGGGAGACAATTTCTCCCTGC
>JBDUEH010000709.1:0-1705 GCA_040002555.1 Gemmatimonadales bacterium
GTGAACATCGTGGTTTATGCCCTCACGCGCTGAAACCCGGAGCGGTATCGAGACGGTGCTGCGCGTCGTGAGCATCGGTGTCATTGCGTGGATGCTGTGGGAGTCGCTTGACCACGGCCGGAAAGAGTTCGTCGTTGGCGCGCACACTGACGCGCTCTCTAACGGATTGAAAAAGTGGTCGAAGAGCGGAGTCGCAGCGGACCGAATTTCGGTGCAGCTCGACAGCGTGCCGACACCGCGCCAACGCGATTGGCTTGCCGCGTTGCGTGCGTCAGGCAGCAAGGTGTCATGGAATGGATCACTGCCGGCAGTGGGAGTTGAAGTTCAACCGATAGCTGCGCCGAGCGGCGGTTACAATGTTCTCGTCAGCGCGCCGGCTGGATCGTCTGTCGTTGTGGGCGACGAGGTTGGTCCCCTCGATACGATCCGAGCTGGTAACGGAGGTGCGCGAGTTTCAGTTCCGTCCGCGTCCGGCGTCGTCACTGCTACATCATCCGGCACCACTGCGAGAGTAACGCTGCCGGCTTCGCTAAGGATCAAGCGCGTTCTCGTACTCGGCAGCGCCGACTGGGAATCGAAGTTCGTGATCGCCGCTCTCGAGGAAGACGGCTGGAAGGTTGATGCACAAACCTCGATCGCTCCCGGTGTTCGCATAACTCAGGGTTCTATCGAGCCAATCGACACATCGCGTTACTCCGCCGTGATTGCGCTCGACAAATCTGCTTCGTCATTTGCATCCGAGATCACTCGATACGCCCTAAGCGGAGGAGGCGTGATTCTGGGAGCATCTGCGGCCGGAGTCGAGAGTTTTTCCGTGCTTCGCGCAGGCGGAGCGGGCAGGATCGACGCGCCTTCTTCAATCCAATCTGAACCGGGCTCGGCGACCCTTCAATCGCTGTCGGTGACGCCTATTGTCGGAATCCGCGGCGACGCAGTCGTTCTCGATCGACGGAACGGAAATGTCGCAGCCGCAGCACGTCGCGTTTCCAGCGGCCGCGTTACGCAGCTCGGCTATCTCGATACGTGGCGCTGGCGGATGAGCGGTTCCGAAAACTCCGTATCTGACCACCGAAAATGGTGGACGAATGTCGTCGCCGGCGTCGCATACGCGCCTCCGGCGTCTCGAACAACGAGGGCAACCGCAGACGACGCGCCGGTCGCTCGCCTCGTCGGAGCACTCGGCCCACCTTCCTCCGCCGTGAGGATACCGCTGGCTTCGACCGCCGCATCGGTATCATTATGGTGGCTGTTCGCGATTCTGTCGCTGTCACTTCTGGCCGAGTGGGTCTCGCGTCGCACGAGGGGTGTGCGATAGGGAGCCGCCGGAGGCTCTCATGAATACATCAGGCGATTCAAGCTACGATTCGGTAAGCAACATCGGTGAGCTGTACGACCTCGCCTCCCCTTACGGACATCGCCGCGACGTTCAGTTTTATGTAGATGAGGCGTTAAAGTCAGCTGGAAAGGTTCTGGAGGTTGGCTGCGGAACGGGGCGAGTCCTTCTTCCGATTGCCAGGCGCGGAATCTCCATCACCGGCATCGACCGCTCTCCGGGGATGCTCGAGCGGTGTTACGAGCTCCTGGCACTCGAGGAAGAGAACATCCGCGAATGCGTTCGTCTCGAGCAGATGGACATGCGGAATTTCGACCTTCGCGATCAGTTCTCGCTCGCGACGATTCCGTTTCGACCGTTCCAGCATCTTCT
>JBDUEH010000710.1:0-1703 GCA_040002555.1 Gemmatimonadales bacterium
TTCTGGTATTTCGGGCCGCTGATGTTCACTCTGACATTAGCGCTCATTTACTACATGAACTTCAAGTACGGGTGGTCTCAATCACTCGAGCTGGGCGACAACGTTGCTCGAGAAGTTCGCGACCGCGACTACTTCTACATATGGAGTTATTCGGCCTGGGGAGTGTGGGCAGCTCTTGGACTCGTGTACATCTGGCAGACGATAGCAGAGATGCTCGATCGTTCGGGTGCGGATAAGCCGGATGCGGCCGGATACGCGAGCCGCCGGTCGTGGATGCTGGCAACGCCGTTGTTGCTTGTCGCATTCGTTCCATTGTTCGGAAACTGGAGTGCAGCATCGCATCGCGGTGACACTTTCACTGCTGATTGGGGCGCCGACATGCTCAACTCTGTCGAGCCTTACGGAATCGTCATCACCAACGGAGACAACGACACTTTCCCGTTGTGGTACGCGCAGGAAGTGGAGGGCGTACGTCAGGACGTACTTGTGCTGGTAACGTCGTATCTCAACACGGACTGGTTTGTTCGACAGATGATCCGCAATCCGGTGCGCGAGTACGACGCGGCGAAAGGTCCAGCGATGTACCGCAACAAAGTCTGGCCGAAGCCGAAGAAGCCGCCGCTCAACATGACTTTTGCGGAGGCAGACGCTCAGCCTCAGGCGATCGAGATTCGGGAGCCGCAGGTGTTCAAACAGAATGATATCGTCGCAACGATAAAGCCAGAGAATGGATACCTCACGCGCGACCAGATCATTGTTCTGAGCCTGATCAAGGATTCGTATCCCGAAAGGCCGATGTATTTCTCGACGGGCGGCTACAGCCGCTCATTGGGTCTTAGCAATTACACGCTCCGGCAAGGGATCGTCGAAAGGCTTATGCCGAAGCCGATCGTGGAAGGCAAGGATACCATCAAGATAGGCGACGGGTTTCTCGATATACCGACATCGTACGCGCTGTGGACGCAGGTGTACAAGGCGCCGAAGGAACTCGCAGATGAGGGCAAGTGGATCGACCGGCCATCGTTTGGAATTCCTTACACGTACACAGTTAGCGGGTACGTGCTGTCGCAAGCTCTCAAACAGAACGGCAGAGATGCCGACGCGCAGAGGGTGTTCAGCGACATTACCAAGATGGCGCAGGCTGCCCGGATCACCGACGTACTCGCGAGTCTCGGCAGCGACAGGTAGCTACAGATCGCGACAGATAGCGATTGAGAAAACAGCCACCGACGGTTTATCGCTCGGTGGCTTTTTTTGTTATCTGACTATCGCTCTCCTCTCCCGCTCGTCCCGCTGGCCGAGGAATTCTCCCACCGACGCCAGCGTCTCGATGTGATCGCAGAAAATCTTGAACGTCGCAAGAATTGGCACCGCGATGAAGGCACCGGCGATTCCCCATATCCAGAACCAGAACGCAAGACCGACAAACAGTGCAACAGGGTTCAGCGATAGTCGATGTCCCTGCAACAGAGGCGTAACGAAGTTCCCCTGAATCAGGTTGATCAACAGGAAACTCGCCGGGATCAGTAGCGCATGCCCTACGTTGTCGAACGTCGTCAACGCTGCTATCGAAAGAATGACGGTCATTGCGAGCGCCCCGAGATATGGAACGAATTCGAGCAACGCGACGAGCGCGCCCCACAGTGCCGGGTTCGGCATTCCCCAAAGCCACATGACGCCGGCCACGATGGCACCCTCGGCCA
>JBDUEH010000711.1:0-1701 GCA_040002555.1 Gemmatimonadales bacterium
ACACCGGGACGGTCGCCGGTGTCTCTACCCCTCGCGGAGAACGTAGATGAGCAAGATGCCCGAGACCGGTGACGCCACAGCGTCAGCGGGCGGCTTTGTCAAAGCTCTAACGCTGACGGACGCAACCATGCTCGTAGCCGGATCGATGATCGGCTCCGGCATTTTTATCGTCTCCGCAGATATTTCCAGGACCGTCAATTCGCCCCTCTGGCTGATGCTCGCCTGGGTCGCGGCAGGCGTTATCACGCTCCTCGGCGCGCTTTCTTATGGCGAGCTGGCGGCGATGTATCCCCGAGCGGGCGGCCAATACGTCTTCCTTCGCGAATCCATGGGCCCCCTCATGGGTTTTTTGTATGGATGGACTCTCTTCATCGTCATCCAGACCGGAACGATTGCCGCGGTTGCGGTGGCTTTTGGCAAATTCCTCGGCGTACTCTGGCCGGCTATCACGCCTGACCGATTCGGCTGGTTTCCACAGTTTGATATCTCGACGCCTGGCGGCCTGATCGAAGTTGGTCTCACGCCGCAGCGTCTCATTGCACTCATCACCATCTGGATATTGACGTGGATTAATCTTCGCGGCGTTCGCGAGGCAAAGCTCGTTCAGACCACGCTCACGATCATTAAGACCGGCGCTCTCGCGCTGCTGATCCTCCTTGGTGTGACTATTGGCAGAAACGCTGAAGCGATCGCAGCCAACTTCGGGTCGGGCAACTTCGTCGGCCATGTTGACGTCACGTCGGCATTCATGGTCGCGTTCGGCGCATCGCTCGTAGGCTCGCTGTTTTCGAGCGATGCATGGAACAACGTGACCTTCGCCGCAGCCGAGGTGAAGGATCCGCAGAGAAATCTTCCGCGCGCTCTGATGATGGGCACGGGACTTGTCAGCCTCCTCTACATCCTCGCAAACGTTGCGTACCTGAACATCATCCCGATGCACGGCACGAAGGACGCCGCGACATTAATCGGCCGCGGAATTCAGTTCGCTACGCAGGATAGAGTCGGAAGCGCCGCTGCCGAGATGATTTTTGGAGCCATCGGCGGAACGATCATGGCGACGGCGATTCTCATCTCGACGTTTGGCTGCAATAACGGATTGATTCTGTCTGGCGCCCGCGTCTACTACGCGATGGCGAAGGACAAGCTGTTCTTCAGAAAGGCCGGCGAGCTCAACAAGAATAACGTGCCGGCAACGGCGCTGATTTTCCAATCAGTCTGGACAAGCCTTCTCTGTCTCACGGGTACGTACGGTCAGCTCCTCGACTACGTGATCTTCGCGGCACTCATCTTCTATGCGCTGACGACGATTGGACTCTTTATTCTCCGCTCCAAGCTTCCGAACGCAGAGCGTCCATATCGCGCGATCGGTTATCCCGTGCTGCCGGCTCTGTACATCGTCCTCGCATCGACGATCGCGGTAGTGCTTCTAATCGCCGACAAGACGCGCGCCCAGGCGATCTCGGGCCTCGTGCTCGTCGCCATCGGCGTCCCTGTTTTCTTCCTCTGGCGCATGGCGGAAAAAGATCGCTAAGCGCTTCGCCGATGTTCGGCAGCCAGCACCCCAGTAGCAATCGCACGTAGCACCAGCACCACGCAGTAGATGTACTTCGCTTGGCGCCCGTCATTCGGCGGGCGCCGATTACCCCCAGGAGAGCTTCAATGACAGCTTGGATGCATCCGTCGTTCCTACTACAAGCCGCA
>JBDUEH010000712.1:0-1693 GCA_040002555.1 Gemmatimonadales bacterium
GAAGAAGGCTCGTCGAGAGTTATGAAGAGCTACAGCGGGAACGAGAAGCGAGGGAGAAGAATGCAGCATCCTGACGAAGGAATGATTCATACGTGGCTCGATGGAGAGCTGCCCGCTGAAGAATCGGCGGCGATGGAGTCTCACGTTGCGACGTGCCAGCAGTGCGCTTCAGCGGTGGCGGAAGCCCGAGGATTCATGGCGGGTGCATCGCGGATCGTGAGCGCGCTCGACATCGTGCCCGGAGGGGTGATTCCGGTTGCGAAGCCACGGCAGAAACCGTGGTATGCGAGCTCGCAATTTCGCGCTGCGGCGGCTGTGCTTGTTGTTGCTGGCGCGTCGCTTCTGGTTGTGAAAAAGGAGAACCCGACTCAGCTCGTACTGGCGCCGGTGAATGCTCCGTTGGCAGAAAGGGCTGCGACTCCAAGTGCCCAGACCGGCACTACGAATTCGGCGGCGACTCTGGCATCCCCTGAACCGGCTGTAGAAGACCGCGCGCAGAGCGTGGCTCCGGTCGAGGCGTCCTCTGATCCGCTAGCAAAAGAGTCTGCTGCTACTGCGAAAGCCCGCCAGAACGCTGCGGAGAAAGCGTCGCCGGTCAATGACGTTGCTCGACGGGATGAAGTTGCGCGCAGTGATCAGAAGGACGCGTTGACTGGTAAGGTCGGGGGAGCCGCAACGGGTTTCGCCACAGCGACTGCGCAAGCGACTACTAAAGCATTCGAACAGAGAAAAACGAGTGATGCCGTCAAACCAACCATCGCGACCGGTGGAAGTGGCATGTCTGAGCCTCGGCTCATTCGTGTAGACTCGGCAAAAACGCCGAGACAGAGTTTCTACGCGATGGCGTCGGGCGCTACGCTGGTTCTCACCGAGATCGAGGCGCCCGAATTTGCGGGCAGGGGTGCAAGCGAAGCAGCACCGGCGCCCGCGCGAAAAACGATGGGGGCACCGCGAAATGCGCCGACGACGACTCGCGCTATGTCGCCACCGTCGGCCCCCGTTCCCGATCCAATGATTCCGTTTCCAGTCGGCGCGTCATCACAAGCCGCTGCAAAGGCAACGATCAACACGATCACGTGGTTCGATGCTACTGGCTTGCGCCGCTATATCCTGTCGGGTCCCGTGCCTGTCGCGGACCTCGAAGCCGCGAGAGTCATTCTGCAGAAAGCTCAGCAATAGCTGGGGCCGCCGAAGGCTCTTTCAGAATCGAAAAATTCTTGACTACGTAACGGCGGGTTTTACCGCTGAGGTCGCTGAGGTTACGCGGAGAACGCTGAGTAAACGGGAAGTACGGATTGATAAGGGTGAAATGCGGGAAGTACGGCACCGTCGTTCCCCTAATCTGTTTCAGTTTTTCTCAGCGTACCTCAGCGCACGTCTCAGCGACCTCAGCGGTAAGACCCGCAGTTTAGGCTCTGGCGACGAACCCATCGCCCCGACAGTTTTTGCCGAGTAGCAACAGCTGACTTTTCTGTTAACGCGAGCGAGGGAGCATGAAGCGGTGGTACATATTGACGGTGGCCTTCCTATCAGCCACAGCTTTGAGCGCGCAATCGACCAACATTGGTGTCCAGAGCAAAAAGCTCGCGAACGGACTCGAAGTCCTCGTCATCGAGAATCACGCAGTCCCTCTCGTAACGATAGAGCTCGACGTAAAGAATGGTGCATTCACGGAAGGTCCTGAGTTCTCCGG
>JBDUEH010000713.1:0-1688 GCA_040002555.1 Gemmatimonadales bacterium
GCGAAAACGCGAGCTTCATCCAGTCGTTCTCCAAGATCGGCCTCGTTCCCGACAGTGGCGGCACCTTCTTTCTCCCCCGCGCTATCGGACTGCCAATGGCGACCGCTCTCATGATGCTCGGCGAAAAGATCACGGCACAACGCGCTCTGGATATAGGGATGATCTACAAGGTCGTTCCTTCAACCGCTCTCGACAGCGAGGCCATGAGTCTCGCAAATCACCTGGCCGAGATGCCCACCAAAGCACTCGGCTATACGAAGCTGGCGCTCAGCGAGACAATGGGAAACACTCTCGAGGAACAGCTGGGCGTAGAGGAAAAAAATCAGTCGTTGGCCGGACTCACGTGGGATTTCAATGAAGGCGTTGCAGCGTTCCGCGAAAAGCGAAAACCGGAATTTCGGGGAGAATAGTGGATCGAGTTTTGAGCCGTGACATGAAGGTTGGCATCGTCGGAGCAGGCGCGATGGGCAGCGGCATCGCGCAGGTCGCTGCGTCGTATGGACATTCGGTAGTTCTATTCGATACCCAGCAGGGTGCGATCGACAAGGGACTCAAGGGGATCGAGAAGGTTCTCGCACGAAGCGTCGAGAAGAATCGCATCACCGCAGATGAGCAGACGTCCATCCGATCGCGAATTTCGGCTGTTGCCGGATCTGGCGACGAGCAAGCGCTCAACGCGTTTGCCGACTGCGGACTTATCATCGAGGCAGTCGTCGAGGATATCGACATCAAGCGCGATCTCTTCGCCCGTCTCGAGCGAGTCGTGTCATCCGATGCCATTCTTGCGACGAACACTTCATCGCTTTCGGTCACCGCCATCGCCGGCGCGTGTACCAGGCCGCAGCGACTGCTAGGCGTGCATTTCTTCAATCCTCCGACGGTTCTTCCGTTAGTTGAGATCGTCCCCGGTCTCGCGACCGATCCCGATGTAACGAATGGCGTCCAGGCGCTGCTAGATGCATGGGGGAAGAAAACTGTCGTCGCTTCCGATACTCCTGGCTTCATCGTCAACCGAATCGCTCGACCGTTTTACGGCGAGGCGATTCGCATCTATGAAGAAGGCATCGCCGACATGACGACCATAGACTGGGCCATGCGCGAGATCGGCGGATTCAGGATGGGGCCGTTCGAGCTGATGGATTTCATCGGAAATGACATCAACTTCGCAGCTACAAAGAGCGTCTACGAAGCGATGTTTCACGACTCGCGCTTCAAGCCCACACTCACCCAGCAACGCCTTTTCGACGCCGGGTTCCTCGGCCGGAAATCAGGACGAGGCTATTACGATTATTCGGCTGACGCGGAGAAACCGGAGCCGGTTCAGGACCGCGAGCTCGGCGACCTGATTTTCAAGCGAATTCTATGCATGCTGATCAACCAGGCGGCTGACGCGCTCTATTACAGGGTTGCCAGTGCACACGATATCGATCAGGCCATGATGCTGGGCGTCAATTACCCGAAGGGACTTCTCGCGTGGGCCGACGAGATGGGGCTTCCGGAGACGGTAAAGTGGCTCGCTGCCCTGCACGAGTTCTACGGCGAAGAGCGGTATCGCCCGAGCCCGCTCCTCAAGACGATGGCAGCTGACGGGTTCACCTTCTTCAATCAATGATACCGAGTAACTTTCGGTCTTCTCGGCCCCGACTCCTCCCAGCTTTTACGGAATGACCGGCACCCTCTCGGAACGA
>JBDUEH010000714.1:0-1687 GCA_040002555.1 Gemmatimonadales bacterium
GGAGCCTTGCTCCAGTTCCGCTTACCCGCTGCCTTGAGGTGATAGATCTCGACGGGAACGCCGCCTTCCTTACCGATTCGAATTGCTTCGTCCATTCCCTCGAGCAGCTGGTCTGCCTCCGACCGCATGTGAGTTATGTAAATGCCGCCGTACGGTGACATCGCTTTCGCGATCTCGATCAGTTCCTCAGTGCTGGCAAAATTTCCCGGTGGATAGATAAGCGCGCTGCCGAGACCGAATGCGCCGTCCCTCATCGCCCGCTGCATTGCATTTCTCATCGAATCGAGCGGCGCGCCACTGGCCGCTCCCAGGTGCAGGCCCATTCCAAATTCGCGGAGAGTACTCGCGCCTACGAATGAGCCGACGTTCGGCGAAATTCCGTGTGACACCATCGCTCGCAGCCAGGCGTCAAAGCCGTGCTCGCCAAGAAATCGCCGCTGTGATGCAATGGCAGCCGTGTCTCCGCTCGGAATGTCCGCCAGCGAGATGTTGCTCACGGGCGCAGCGGTGTAAGCCTCGCCGAGTATCTCGGTGGTCACTCCTTGAGTCAGCTTGCCGACGCTTCGGCCATCGCCTCGGAGGAACGGGCCGCCTGATCCACTCTGTATGTCGATGAATCCGGGCGCTATTACAAGGCCGGCTGCGTCGATCCGGCGTAAGGCCGGTGCCGCAGCCAGTTCGTTCCGTCGGGTAATCGAGGCGATCCGATCGCCCTTGATGCCGACGTCGCCGTAGAACCACGCATTGCCGCTTCCGTCTACAATTTTTCCGTTGGTGATGACGACATCGTAAGATGCATCAGAGTTTGCTTTGGCAGCGGTGTGCGTTCCGGTAGAGGCAGTTGCACAGGCGGCACAACCTCCAGCGAGCAGGATACGGACAAGGCGGTTGAACGTAGTCGTCGCTCGGTGTGACGCACGTAAGGCATAAGGGAGGGGTCGCATCTCGAACCTCGGCGGATATGAAGGGGGGCGCCACGGGTGGCGAAAGGGCCGTGGTTTCCGGAGTCTTATCTTGAGTCCATAAACATCAGGCAAAAATGAACATTGGACAAGGTCTGGTATACCGAATCAGTAGACCAGACGATCGTGCGAGAAGGCCTAAACGAAAAGGGCTCGTCCGGTTTCCCGGACGAGCCCCTTCAATCGGTTCGATGCGTTCGATCTAAGCTTTCGGAATGCTGGGATTGTTGATTCTTTCCACATCCGGAAGCGGGAAGCACGACTGAGCGGTGTAGGCGCCGCCGTTCACGTATGGCGCCCCGGCCGCTGGAAGAATGCTCAGTCCGAGCCGGCGGATATCCCCCAGCCTGTGTCCTTCCAGAAAGAACTCCGCGCGTCGCTCTTCCACGATCTGTGCAACGACGGCCGCCTTCGTGAGCGAGGGCGGGTTGAACGCTGGTTGAGCGTTCGCCGCTCTCAGTGTGTTGATGATGGTTACCGCGACATCGAGGCTCCCCGTGTTGGCGAGATTCTCGGCGATGATCAACTGCGCTTCAGAATACTTGGCAAGTGTCTGCGGGGTCGTCGCCGCAGCATCCTTGTTGGGGAATACGATCAACGTCTTGCCGTCTGAGCCAATTTTTCCAGTGGAGGTAAACGCAATTCGAGGATCGTTCGTCGCCGTATACATGCTCTGAATAACCCCTTCGACAGATGAAAAATTGGACAGCTGCGTATGAATGAAG
>JBDUEH010000715.1:0-1684 GCA_040002555.1 Gemmatimonadales bacterium
AGATCAGGTGGCAGACGGCTTTTATCGCAGCGATGTTCACGAGCATTTTGCTCGAGGTCGCGAAACGCGTATTCGGCGTTTACGTCACCAGGTTCAATCCGGGCTCACTGTATACCGGCACTCTGGCTGCTCTCGTGATCCTCGTAATCTGGCTCTACTACGCAGCAATGATCTTCATCCTGGGCGGCGAAGTGGCACAAGTATATGAATTACGGAGGGTTAGACGGTTGCAGAGAGAGGCCTTCGAGGACTAACTTATCGGCAGGGAAGTTGCAATGACTTCCACGTGCCGTAGAGAGCGGCGCAATAACATCCTGGGAGGCGCTCGTGCGTAAGCTATTGGCAGTGGCCATTCTGGCCGTATCGATCACCGCCTGCAAGAAAACCGCAGACGGAGATCTCCAAGTTGAAAAGCCTGTGGTCGGAACGGTAACTGATACGCTGAACATACCCAAGGTCGAGGTGGGCACCGAGTCGACTACGGTTGCGGTTCCGAAAGTCGAGATGAAGAAAGACTCGGCAACGATCAAGGTTCCTACTATCAAGGTGAAGAGGTAGAGAAGGATCAGATCGCTCAAGTAAGAAGCCCGCTGTCGCAACTGTGACAGCGGGCTTTTGTTTTCCATTTAGTCCCGCAATCCGCAATGAGTTAGTCCGCAATCCGCAATGAGTCGGCGATCGTCGATGCCGTTAGTCCGGGCTCCGCAATGCAGTTATATTTCGGGTGCCCCAGGTCCCGGAGGGCGAAAGCCCGCTAACTCCGTCAGGACCCCGAAGGTAGCAGCGGCATGCGGTGTCTTGCGTTGCTCCGTCAGGCCTGGGGTATTTATTCTCCCTCCCCAAATGTCGCTCGCACTCGCCCGGAAATACCGCCCAAAGACCTTTGCCGGCGTGGCGGTGCAATCCCACGTTTCTGACACCCTCCGTGGCGCCATCGCGCGCGGAAGGGTTGCGCACGGCTATCTGCTGTGCGGGCCGCGAGGAACTGGAAAAACGACTCTCGCACGTGTGCTCGCAATGGCACTCAACTGCGAAAACAAGGGATCGGACGGCGAGCCATGCGGCGAATGCACGTCATGCATGCGCATCTGGAGCGGGAGCTCGAGCATGGATGTCGTGGAGATCGACGCCGCCTCAAATCGCGGGGTGGACGACGCGCGCGACCTTCGCGAGCGCGCAATGTACGCACCGTCGGGCGACGACCGCTACAAGGTCTACATTGTCGACGAAGCGCACATGCTCACGCGCGAAGCGTGGAATGCACTGCTGAAGATTCTCGAAGAGCCGCCGCCGCGGGTCGTCTTCGTGTTTGCGACAACCGACCCCCAGAAGATCGCGCAGTCTGCTGCGCCTGTGCTGAGCCGTCTTCAGAGATTCGACCTGAAGAGAATCGGATCGGCGGAGATCATCAAGAGGCTCGAGACCGTGCTCGCTTCCGAGGAGATGAACGCCGCTCCGGACGCGCTTGCGATGATTGCCCGCGCTGCCGACGGATCGATGCGCGACGCGCTGAGCCTGACCGACCAGGTTATCTCGATCGGCGAGGGACTGATAACGTCGAGCAGGGTTCGCGAGGCCCTTGGACTCGTCGCGGAGGACGAGTATCTGGCCATCATCGACCTCATCGCTGAACGGCGCGCCGGCGAAGTGTTCGAAACAATGGGACGGCTGGCCGACAGCGGTG
>JBDUEH010000716.1:0-1683 GCA_040002555.1 Gemmatimonadales bacterium
CCATAGGTTAGAGCCACCAAATGCCCCCCACCGTTGACCCCGGGCGGCGCGGGAGGTTTGAACACAACGCCACCGTGCCACATGAGGCTTTGAGGAAAACACCAACGCAGACAGCTGTCCCAAATGGCTAGCGATAACGAGCGTCCGTACGAATTGGCAACTCACGTAGCAGCCGGATGGTTGGTCGGTGACGTCGGCGAGCTTAAGGATCGCAAGATTCCGCTCGACCCGCCGCGCGTTGTCTTAGGGCGTGATCGGGATTTCTGCCACGTTGTTTTGTCGCAGGCATTTATTTCGAAACAACAAGTGGCGTTTGAGGTCGGCCAGAACGGACGAATCACGGCGAAACACCTCGGTTCGAGATCGAGTACTTATGTGAATGGGTTACCATTGTCCGAACAGGTGCTATCGGACGGTGATCGCATCGGGTTCGGTCCCGGCGGTGTGCTTTCATTCACGTTCCGAGAGTTTGCGCAACCGCTTTCTCCGGGCATCGCTGAGTCAAATGCGGCCACACAAGGATTCGGCGAATCCGGTGCAGCGCCAGGCCCCCTTGGTAGCAAGAATCAATTCAGCACCGCTATGGATGCGAACGGCTCCGAGAGCTACACCACGCGTATCGGCCGTGCTCCAGATAATGACATCGTCCTGAACGGGCCTGGCGTTTCCCGGTATCACGCTACCCTGACGTACGGCGTCGCCCAACAACCGGTTCTCTCCGACCTCGCAAGCACCAACGGCACTTTTGTAAACGGTAGCCCGCTGACCGAGCCTCGCGCATTAGCGAGCGAGGACCTCGTAGTTCTGGGTGGGTTTGTTTTGCGCGTTAACGAACGCGAAGTGCAGCGTCTCGAGTTGGGCTCCAGCCGCATTAGTGCCGAGGGAATAACCAAGAGTATTGGCGACAAAGTCCTGCTTCGAAACATCACGCTGGCAATGTTGCCACGTGAATTCATCGGCATCATGGGCTCATCTGGTTGTGGCAAGTCAACACTGATGGATGCGCTCAACGGGCTGCGCCCGGCTACGACGGGTTCCGTCTCGATCAACGGTTTGAATCTGTACACGCATTTCAATGCACTCCGTCGATCAATTGGCTACGTCCCGCAGCGAGACATTTTGCATGATGCACTGACTGTAGAGCGGACGTTGTGGTTCGCCGCGAAGCTCAGGTTGCCGACAAACTCATCACAGGAAGAAATTCATCGCGTAGTCGAAGAGGTGATCGAGACGGTTGGTCTGAACGGCCAACGTACGACCGAATTTCGTCAACTGTCGGGCGGTGAACAGAAGCGATTGAGTCTCGCGGTTGAACTCATTACGAAGCCGAGCTTTCTATTTCTGGATGAACCAACGTCGCCACTCGATCCTGAGACGACTGAGAGCATGATGGACCTGTTTCGTCGTCTCGCTGATCAGGGGCGAATCGTCGTCATGGTCACTCACAAGTTCGAGAAGTTCGACCAGATGGACAACGTGGTGTTACTTGCGCGCGGAGGGCACCTGGCCTTCTTCGGGCCGCCAAAAGACTCGCTGCAGTACTTTGACTGCAGGGAGCCTTCGGATATTTACCGGCAAATTGGCCGCAAAGAGCCGGAAGAACTAAGCGCGCGATTCAGGAATTCGCCGGAATATGACAAGTACATAACGCGGCGTGTCAAAGAGACGCGGGATCTGCAGGGT
>JBDUEH010000717.1:0-1681 GCA_040002555.1 Gemmatimonadales bacterium
GCCTCGACGATCAGCGGCGGAATCGGCCTTACGACTTATCCAGATCGTTGCATGCTGACGGTCGAGCGTCGCACAATTCCCGGTGAAACCGCAGCAAGCGCGATGCGAGAAGTCGAGGATGCCTGCAATCGCGTCCGCGCTCGACGGCCTGACCTGTCCACGAACGTTAGATTGATCGGTGCACAGTTGCCGAGTGACGTGAGCGTCAACGCGCCTGTCGTGAGCATGATGAAAAAGGCGCTGCGCGCTGCAGGTTCGGCAGTGTCTATCGAGGGACTCAGCGCCTGGACCGACGCCGCGCTTCTCAACGAAGCTGGAATTGCAGCGATTTGCTTCGGCCCGGGAGATATCGCCCTTGCACATGCGGCCGAAGAGTATGTACCGGTAAGCGAGATCGAACGGGCGACGGAAGTGCTGACAAGCGTCGCGCTGGAATGGATGACGGAGACCGATTGAAGCAGCTCACAACCAGGCAATACGATGCGCTCGAAGCAGCCGTCACGCATTCGCGTCGCGTCTCTGTATATCGGCGGGGAACCGAATACGTAGGAATTCCGCAGCGCATCTTCCAGGATGGACAGCGTGAAGCCGTCTCGATTCTCCACCCAACTACCGGCGAAGAAATCAACATCCACCTCGACGACATCGAGCACCTCGACGTACTGACTCGATGATGCTCGACCTGTTTGGTGAGGAAGTCCCGGAGAAGACGCCAGGATCAAGAGTTCGTGTCGCGACAAAACCCCCGGCACAGCCACGGGTTGTCGAAGAAGACCCCACCGCCACCATCGTCGCGATCTACGCCGACGAATCGTGCCTTGGCAACGGACGTGAGGGAAGCAACCCGGGCGGAGCCGCTGGCGTTCTCGAAATGCTCGACGCCGAAACGGGCAGGCTCAAGCGATGGGATTATTGGATTTCCGAGCCCGGAACGACGAATAACCGCATGGCGCTACGGTCGGTGATCGAGGCGTTTGCGGAGCTTGACCGGATGAAGCGTCCGTTTCGCGTCGTCTTCACGAGCGACTCCAAGTACATTGTCGAAGGAATGCGATCGTGGGTTGCTGGCTGGATAGCGAGAGGCTGGCGACGCAAGTCAGGAGCGATCGAGAACCTGGAGTTGTGGAAGCAGGCCGTTAGATCAGTCGAGCCGTTTCAGGTTCAGTGGAACTGGGTTCGCGGTCACAACGGTCAGCCGCAGAACGAGTATGCGAACCATTTAGCGACGCGCGCTGCAGCCGAGCAATCAAATTCGGGTGGGCTCGTTCTATCGGATTTTGATGGTTGGCTGTCGCAGCTGAAGACTGGAAGGGATGGGTTCCGGGATGTCGCGCCATTTCCGGAGCCCGAAACATTCAAGGCGAGCCCCAGAGCATGGACGATCTAGACCGGGTATTTCATCGGCTGGTGAGCAACATCCGTCACCGGCACTCCGAGTATCTCACACTTCCGTTCACGGTGCAGGAGCTGTACGAGACGCTGATACCGTATCGTCACCATCGCCGTGAGCTGGGAATCGAGACGAATCAGGATTACGAGATTGCGGTGACGCGATTGCTGTCGGGCGAGCGTGATTACCTCCAGGCCGACCAGTCGATGCGTGAAAAGCTTCAGGCGGAGTTGGCGTCGCCGCACATGGATCCGGGTGCGTTTCGAGAATTTTCGGAGTCGAAGGTCTCGC
>JBDUEH010000718.1:0-1671 GCA_040002555.1 Gemmatimonadales bacterium
TGATCGGAGCGAGCATCGCGTATCACCTCGCAAAGCTTGGCGTTCGCGACGTCGTCGTCGTCGATCGTGGTGCGACTCCGGGCACAGGAAGCACTGGACGAGCTACCGGTGGATATCGCGCACAGTTTGCGACGCCGATCAACGTTCGCCTCTCACTCCTCGCACGTGACTCGCTGATCCGTTTTAAAGAGGAGACCGGAGTCGACTCCGGATATCAGCCGGTCGGCTACCTCTGGCTTGCATCAACCGATCGGCAGCTCGAACTGCTTCGCGAGTCGCAGGTGATGCAGAAGAACGAAGGATTGTTCGAGGCAGTCGAGCTTGGCCTGGGTGACATTCCCGACGTCAATCCGCCGATTTCACTCGATCGGGTTGTCGGAGCGACATTCTGTCCAACCGACGGGTACATCCGCCCTCTCGAGATTCTCCGCGGTTACGTCGAAGCTGCCACACGACTCGGCACAGAATTTCAATGGAATTCTGAAGTGACCGGGATGTCGGCGGACAACTCGGGACGAATCGTCGAAATAGAAACAAACTCGGGCAAAATCACAGCGGACGATTTCGTCGACGCTGCGGGCCCTTGGGCGGCAAAAGTTGCTGCGATGGCTGGAGTCATTCTTCCGGTGGTTCCGCTTCGCCGTCAGGCGGCATTGACGGTTCCGACCGATGTACTTCCATCGAACATGCCTATGACGTTGTTCATGGAAGACGACTTTCACATGCGGGTGCGCGATGGTCGGGTGATGCTCTGCTGGCCGGCACCTGAGCAGCCTGGAGATCCGGGCGACCTAAAGGCTGATCCTGCGTGGATCGACATCGTCACTGCAAAAGGCCGCGATCGCGTCGCGGCTCTCCGCGACGTCCTGATCGATCGCTCGCTGTGCTACGCCGGCCTCTACGAGATGTCACCCGATGACCACGCGATAGTCGGACGCTCAGTCGAATGTGAGAATCTCTGGCTCGCTAATGGCTCATCGGGTCACGGCGTGATGCACTCACCCGCACTCGGCCGGATCGTCGCTGATCTGATCGTTGGCAACACACCACCGGTCGATGTAACCGAGCTGCGCCCATCGAGATTCATAGAGGGCGCAGCGATTGTTTCCAGCGAGCTGATCTAGAGCGCAACCGGCTCCGCCAGCGGGGGCACCATCGGACCCGCAGGACTCATTCGCGGTCTGAACAATAGCGCAAAGATCACGAGAATGATCGCCGCACCAACGGCCGGAATCATCCAGATCGAACGCCAATCATGCGTCACTACGCCATTTGGCCCTGTGATCGCGTACATATCAACCACTTTGCCCGATACCCACGAGCCGATAAATAATCCGACACCGAGAGTAACGAATGCGATGAGCCCCTGCGCGGCCGCACGAATCTTGTTTCCGGCCTGTTGATCGACGTAGATCTGTCCGGTCACGAAGAAGAAGTCGTAACAGACGCCGTGAAGCAGGATGCCGAGGTAGAGAGCCCAGACCATCGAACCTGTGTTGCCATACGCGAACATCGCATAGCGGAGCGCCCACGCCGCCATTCCGACGAGCATGATTTTCTTCACGCCAAGTCGTACGAGGGCGATCGGAAGGAGCAGCATGAATCCGAGTTCTGATGCCTGGCCGAGCGTCATCTTCGTCGCCGCCTCAGACAACCCGACTTCGTTCAGGA
>JBDUEH010000719.1:0-1666 GCA_040002555.1 Gemmatimonadales bacterium
CGAATATCCAGCTTCGCGAAGACAAGGCCCGTCGATCCTTCCCGATCGCTGCGGCCTGCTGAAGTCACGGCAAACAACGACGCCGAATCGAGCGCGGGATATCTGATTCGCAGAAGTTCGGCGTGACGCTCACCGGCAAGTGAAAGAATTTCCTTCACGAAGGCGTACGTAGACGCGATGCGACGCTCGAACGGGTCGTGCGAAAACGCTTCGCTCAAAATCGCGACCTGTCCGCGGAGGCCGTAATAATTCGTTCCAAAGCGCGGCCGCGAGTCGAACGTGTACCAGCCCTTTGAGAGTGTGTCGTCCGAGAAGAAGTCGCCATAGTCGAACGTCGCAAAGCCGTGTCGTGATTGCATTCGCTGTCTCAACACCGGCATTAGTGAATCGCGCGCAAACACGCCAAGCGGCGCCGCCGGGTTGAGGGGTGGCGCGTAAGTCAGTGCGTATCCGTGAAAGCTTCCGTCGGTTGTATGCAGATCGACGAAAATTTCAGGGTTCCACTTGTTGAACATCGCGAGGGACGCACGCGTCTCTGGTGCTTCTGCCTTGATGTAGTCGCGATTCAGGTCCAGTCCCTGCGCATTGGCGCGCTGGCCAACCATTTCAGGACCATTCTGTTCCCCGCGATTCACTTCCTGCGATGCGAATCGCTCGTTCCCGTCAGCGTTGTAATCGGGAACAGCGATGAGAACAATCGAGTCGAGAGCATTAGGCCGCGACGAGCTGGTCAGATCCCGCAGCATCGCGAGAAGAGCTTCCTTACCTTCGACTTCGCCGGCGTGGATGTTGGCCTGAACGTAGACCACCGGACGATTGAGTCTTCTCGCTTCTGCCGGCGTCGACACGCGAGGCCGCGATGCGATGACATACGGTATTTCCCGGCCTTCGTTGGTCTTTCCGATCGAGCCGAATGTCAGCTCCGGCCTGCCATGGAGTGCCTCGAGGAAGGCCATTACGTCGTCGTAGTGCGAAGTCTCGAGATAGTTCGTGCGTTCAGCGCGAGTGCGAGGGCCTTCTGGAGCTCGGTGATTCTGGGCGGTAGCGGTGACTGACGCAGCGAAGAGGAGACACGCCACCAGCGCCAGCTTCGGCATTTTGATTTCGGTCACGATTCCGGGTAAAAACGTTCGCCGCGGCGGGCCATCGATACGAGAAGCTCAGCAGGCACGAATCTGCCCGGGAATCGATCGTTCAGATCCTCGAGCTGCCTCACAATCTCACCGACGCCAATTGTGTCCATGTATCGAAATGGACCACCGCGAAATGGAGGAAAACCAAAACCGAAAACGGCGCCCACATCGCCGTCGCGCGCCGACCGAACAACATTCTCGGCCAGGCAGCGCGCAGCTTCATTCAACATCGGAAGAATTGTCCGAGTCTGGATGTCGCCCGCCGCCATTTCGGTGCGGGACTGAAGCTGCGTTCCGCTTGTTGCAGTCGTCTCGCGCGCGCCAGGCGCAAGGAGCGCGTAAACGCTCGGATCAACATCGCCCTTCTTCCCTTCGTCATCGTACAGGAAGAAACCCTTTTTTGCCTTTCTGCCGTATCTCCCTGAGGCCACTACTGCCTGCATCGACGCCGGCGGCGCGAACCTCTCGCCGAACGCCTCATGCATGATCTTGCCGGCCTTCGATCCGACGTCGAGACCAACCTCGTCTATCAG
>JBDUEH010000720.1:0-1666 GCA_040002555.1 Gemmatimonadales bacterium
TAAACCTGAATTCCCCAGAAAATCGCGAACGAGAGTCCGGTGTGAATTCCGATCGCCGACCATCCCGGCCACGCTGCGTTGATCAGCGCGTTAAGCGCGAGCGCGCCGATCCACGTCTGGATGCCGAACCACCCGCATGCCACGATCGCGCGAAGCATTGCCGCAACGTTAGCTCCCCGAACTCCGAAGCTCGCCCGGCACAGCACCGGGAACGAAATTCCATACTTGGTACCCGCGTGGGCGTTGAGGATCATCGGCAGCAGCACAACGACGTTGCCGAGAAGAATGGTGCCCAACGCCTGATACCATGTCATGCCCTGCTGCATCAGACCTGATGCTAGCGTGTAGGTCGTTATGACCACCGCCATTCCTATCCACAGCGCGGCGATGTTGTATGTCGACCATGTCCGGCGCGACAGCGGAGTAGGTGAGAGATCCGGATTCCAGAGGGGACTGCCTGACAGCTCGTCGTGAAGATCTTCGGATGCGTGCATTGCTCCATCTGGTGGAGGGACGGACGCTCTCCCAAGGAGAATCCTGACCGCCAATACACACAATTTTCGAGCGATGTCAAGAAGCCGCCTCCGCCGAAGTTACCGGCGGAGGCGGCTTTTAGTACTCGCTACTATTGCTGAGCAGCCAACTCGTTTACACCAGGGCGTCGGGTCGGCTACAGCGCGCTAGTGTCCGCCAAGCGGATTGTGAACTGACAGCCCGAGATCGAACGTGAAGTAATTCACTCCGTTGGTCGGCGTCGCACCTGTGGTGTTCACGCCCGGAACCTTGTATTTGAAATTCTGTCCGATGTAGCGTGCCTGTGGAGTGAAGCTCACCAGCCCGAGAAATCCGATATCCACGCCGACTCCGACTTCGTACCCGGGCTTTCTATCCGTCTTGATCTCGGTTGACTGGCCGGTGCCGTAACCGCCCTGAAGTTCATTGAACGTCACTCCGCCTTTCACCCACGGGTGTATGATGCCGGCGCCCGGAGCGAGAAGCTTTATTCCTGCGGTAACGCCCTGAAGCTTGTATTTCCCGTCGGAGTTACAAGTGGAGCTCTGGCAATCGAAGTTGATGTGATCGAAGCCAGCATAGACGCCGGCGGGTCCGAGTTGAATCCCCGCGTCGAGTCCATACCCGAATCCCGATTTTGCAGCGTCGAGAACAGTCGAGTTCGTTGAAGTCTCATTCGCAAAGTCGCCCGTCGGGAATGCTCCGCCGCCTCTCAGTCCAAAATAGATGCCCTGTGCATGCAACTGCGGCGCTGCGGCGCAAATGCTCGCAACAACCATCACTGCCCGGATGGATATTCTCACGCTGCCCCCGTTTGAGTTTGTTTCCACAACCCCTAGTTATGGTGACTCAATACGGGCTTTTTGCGGGTAAAGTCAAGTCATTGCCATGTCAGGCCCTGAACTCGCACGCCAAGTCTACTGAATCCCGGCTGTCGTTCGGGGCAGCCACTGTCCTCTGCCTTCCTTTCCTACAACCTCATAATCGTCGACGATTACCTCGCCACGCGAAAGGGTCGTTCGCGAGAATCCGGCAAGATCCCAACCGCAGAATGGCGACCAGTCGGCGTTGGTCTCCATCATCTCTGGATCAACCGTGATGGTGGTCTTCGGATGAATGATGGCCAGATCGGCATCCGCTCCGACTTCGATCG
>JBDUEH010000721.1:0-1664 GCA_040002555.1 Gemmatimonadales bacterium
CGAGTGATGCGCGCGCTGCTTACCGGAAGGGAGAAGAATGATGTTCAATGATCAGAATGAGCTGAGCGAGCAGGAGCGCGCCGCGATCGCGGCGTTGACCCGTGAACTTGCGCCGAGCGATTTGCTCGAAGAGCGCGTTGTCCGTGCGCTGAAGCAACAGGGTCATTTCGGAACGACCGCGCGTGCGAGTCGCTCGTGGCCGCGAATGGGATTGAGAGCCGCTGCCGCTGTGCTTCTATTCGCAGGTGGCGTCGCGACCGGCAAGTACATGCTTACGCAGACACCGTCGGCGGCTTCAGCACCGATCAAGCAGGCCAGTGTTGCGACACCCCTGCAGAAAGTCGACAATGGCGCGCAGCAGGTGAAGAGCAACGAGACAGTTGTCGCAGAAAGGGAGATGTGGC
Organism: Gemmatimonadales bacterium; assembly: GCA_040002555.1. Lineage (GTDB taxonomy): Bacteria > Gemmatimonadota > Gemmatimonadetes > Gemmatimonadales > Gemmatimonadaceae > UBA4720. The sequence goes on from JBDUEH010000721.1 coordinate 405, forward strand.
TATGACCAGCCCATCCTGGAAGGTCCTTCTATCGGCGGTCATCGTGTGTTCTCTGATTCCCGGCCCGGGGCACGCGCAGGTTGCATCGACACCACGCCCTTCAACTCGCGGCGCCGTCCTCGGCTTCCTTGGAATTTCCAACGTTCGATGCAACTGCACGTTCATGGTCGATGACGACGACAGGCGATTGTTCACGTTCCGTTCGAATCCGGTGGTGCTTGGCATTTACGAAGGAAGTCCGGCCGATGGTTCGCTCGAGCGCGGCGATACGATTACTGCTATCGATGGGTTCGCGCTCACCTCATCTGAGGGTGGAAGACGGTTCGCGAATATTCGTCCTGGCCAGAAACTGACCTTGAACGTGAGTCGGGGCCGAGCGCACATGACGCTTCTGTTCAGGGCATCGAGCATGGCAGTTGGAGACGAGCGTGCGTTTGGATATGCCGCGCCCGAAGTCGCTGGTGGAACGTGGGTCTATGAATTTCCGGGAGTTCCAGCAATTCCAGCGATTCCACCGCGCGCTCCTGTCGCTGCGATTCCACCGCGACCGGCGACTCCGCCGACGCCCGGGGCAATTGTCTGGGCAGTTCAGCCGCCGCGCGGCATGACTACATTGTCACCCGTTCCTCCAGTGGCACCTGTCGCACCGGTGTCGCCGTTGCCGGGATTCGCTCCGCTTCCGCCGCTTGCACCCCTTCCACCTATTGCCCCGCTGCCGCCAATTCCCGCGCCCTCGGGATGGTTCGGCTTCTCCATTCGATGCAACGATTGCGGATGGGCTCTGAACCGTGGTGAGGAGTACCCTGTGTGGGAGTCGGAGACGGCTCCGGAGCTGTCGATGATCTCGCGAGACGGTCCGGCGGCGCGCGCTGGATTGATGGCGGGCGACAGGATCACGCACGTCAACGGTGTTTCGATTCTAACGCCGCAGGGTGCTCGCGCGTTCGGCAGAGTGCGTCCCGGTCAGAAAGTCCGTTTGACGGTTTTCCGCGATGGCCGTCCGCTGACGAGAGAGATGACTCTCGCAACCCGGCCGGAAGTCCGTGCGGCGAGGGCCGCGGTTGCGGCGATCGTCGCGGTTCCATCGACGCCGGCTGTTCCGGCGGCTCGCCGTGAGCTTCGCTACACGGGACAACTCGACAACGTCAGCGTCGAGGTATGGAGTTCAGGCGGGCCAAATGTCGAGCGCGTTGGAGATACGATGACAATCACGGTTGGTGGGTCCGTCATTCGGTTGAAAGTAAAATAGAATGGCGGGCA
>JBDUEH010000722.1:0-1663 GCA_040002555.1 Gemmatimonadales bacterium
GATCTCCATGTCACACTCATCTACAAGAGAGTCCTGATCGACGAGCTGATCAACGAGTGTGGAATCGACCATGACGTCGTCCGCGCCGTGAGAGATCGCGCGGTGTGCATGGTGAATCCGTTTCGCTGCAAGCTGCTTCACAAAAAGGCGAGTCTTGCCGTGATCGGCGACGAGCGCAACGCGCACCTGTTCACCGAAGACGAACGTCAGGCCGTTGCGACGCACGTTCCGTGGACTCGCGTCGTCACCGAGCGATCGACAGAATTTGGTGGAAAGAAAATCGACCTCCTTTCATGGATGACCCAGAACCGCGATCAACTCGTACTCAAGCCGAATGACGACTATGGGGGCCGAGGCATTGTGCTCGGATGGACTGTATCGACTGAGAAGTGGGAGGATGCGATCAAGACGGCTGTTGATGAGCCGTTTATCGTGCAGCAGCGCGTGACCATTCCCGAAGAGCCGTTCCCGTCCTGGGTCGATGGAAAGCTCGACATCTACAACCGCTCGCTCGACACGGCACCCTACGTATCGCACGGTCGCTTTATCGAAGGATGTCTCACACGTATTTCGACCGACGAGCTGTTGAACGTCACTGCTGGCGGCGGATCCAACGTGCCGACCCTGCTCCTGGAGAAGCGATGAAGTCAGGAATGAAACCTCCTTCACTCACCGTCGGAATCGAGGAAGAGTATCAGATCATCGATCCCGTGACTCGTGAGCTTCAGAGCGGCATCGACAAAATCATGAAGTCGGATCTGCCGCTACTGCGAGACGTGAAGCCGGAGCTGCATCAGTGTCAGGTTGAAGTTGGAACGAAAATCTGCGAGACGATTCAGGACGCCCGCGAGGAGTTGGTGAAACTTCGCGCCGCCATCATCGAGACCGCGGGCACGCACGGGCTCACGATCGTCGCCGCAGGAACGCATCCATTTTCTTCATGGCAGCTTCAACACGCCACGCCGCTCGAGCGTTATCTCGGCGTGAAGGAAGAGCTTCAGGACCTTGCCGATCGCCTGTTGATTTTTGGGACCCACGTTCACATCGGCATCGAGGACCCCGAATTCCGCATCGACTGCCTCAATGCCGCGCGTTACGTCCTGCCTCACATCCTTTGTCTATCGACGAGCTCGCCGTTCTGGATGGGCCGAAAGACGGGACTCCATTCCTACCGCAGCATCGTCTTCAAGAACTTCCCGCGCAGTGGTGTTCCCCGCGTTTTCTCAAGCAACGCCGACTACCTGGACTTGGTGGATACCCTGGTTCGAACCAAGAGCATCCCCGACGCTTCAAAGCTCTGGTGGGACGTTAGGCCTCATTACAAGTACCCAACGCTCGAGTTCCGAAATTGCGATGTCTGTACCCGCGTGGACGAGGCGATTTGCGTCGCCGCGATTCTTCAGGCGGTTGTCGCGAAAATGTGGAAGCTCCGCCGGGACAACCTGAGCTTCCGTGTCTATCGCTCGGAGCTCATCGAAGAGAACAAATGGCGCGCTGTCCGTTGGGGCATCAAGGGAAAGCTCATAGATTTCGGGAAGAAGCAGGAGTTTCCCGCTCCGGTGCTCATCAGGGAATTGATCGAATGGTTCCTTGGTGACGTGATGGACGAGCTGGGCACGCGGAAGGAAATCGAATACGCATTCCGCATCATCGAAGAAGGGTC
>JBDUEH010000723.1:0-1655 GCA_040002555.1 Gemmatimonadales bacterium
TAAGGACTCCAGCTTCCTCGCGCGTGGTGAGCGCAACATCTCGTCCCACCATCGCTTTGGCGATTTCGGCCGGCGTGGTTCCGGCTGTCGTAAGGCGATCGACGGTTTGGCCCGCACGCATGACAGTGATAGTGTCGGAGATGTCGATCACCTCGTCGAGACGGTGCGTGATGAGGACTATAGTTCCACCGGCATCGCGTAAGCCGCGGAGCACTACCCACAGTTCGCGCACTTCTGGCGGCGACAGAACAGCAGTTGGCTCATCGAGAACGAGAATGCGCGCGCCACGATAGAGAGTTTTCAGGATCTCGACCCGTTGCGCTTCGCCAACAGACAAATCCGCGACCTTTCGGTCGGCAGAAACCGCGAGGCCGGTATCTTTGCTCAGCTTCGTGACTTCTTCTACCGCTTTGTTGTAATCGAAACGGCCGCCGCTGGTCGGCTCCATTCCCAGAACGACATTCTCGGCCACCGTAAGGGTTGGCACGAGCATGAAATGTTGATGGACGACGCCGATTCCCGCATCAATCGCGTCGCGCGTATTCCATCCGGTTACGTCCTTACCGTTCACTTCCATCTTGCCGGCATCGGGTGGCTGCAGACCCCCCAGGATTTTCATGAGAGTGGATTTGCCAGCGCCGTTTTCACCGACAAGGGCGTGAATCTCACCTTCGCGGACTTCGAGAGAGGCTCCGCGATTCGCACGGACAGGACCGAACGACTTGTCTATTCCCTTCATCACGATCGCGTACTTCTCAGTCGCCACTGAGGAGCCTGTCATCTGGTGCTGGGCACCTTGATCTTGCCGGCAATGATGTCCTGTTTGATCTCTTCGAGGCGAGTGTGCACGCTATCAGGTATGAGTGCCCTGTTGTGCTCGTCGTAGATGTAGCCCACGCCATCCTCGGCCAGGCCGAACGAGTAGATGCCGCCCTTGAAGGTGCCGTTCTGGACTCGCTTGATTGCGTCGAAAACCGAGGCGCTCACGCCTTTCACCATCGAGGTGAGGATGTATCCCGGTGCTTCGTCGTATTGATCTGCATCGACACCGATCGCGAGCCTGTTCATCACCCGAGCCGCTTCGAACACTCCTTGTCCAGTTGAGCCGGACGCGTGGAAAATCACGTTGACGCCCGATTGGTACTGACTCAGCGCGAGCTCTTTTCCCTTGCCGGGATTCTTGAATGCGTCGGGGGTGACCCCCGCGTATTGGGCAATGACTTCGCATTCCGGGCAGACATGCTTTACGCCCGCGCGGTATCCGGCTTCGAACTTGTGAATCAGGGGAATGTCCATTCCGCCGACGAAACCGACCTTGTTCGATTTACCAACGAGGGCGGCGAGTGCGCCGACGAGGAACGAGCCTTCTTCTTCGCGAAACTTGAGGGCCGCAACGTTGGCGGGCGGCTGAAGGACGTTGCCTTTGTCATCAACGGCGAGCGCGTAGTCCACGCAGGCGAACGGAGTTGATGGATATTCCTTGGCGAGCTTGGTGATATCGTCGGAGAAAATAAAGCCGACGCCGATCACGAGATTCATTTTTTCGGCGGCCAGCAGGCGGAGACCGGCCTCTCTATCGGATCCTTCGCCGGGCTCGATGAACCGGATGTTCGGTCCGAGTATGCGAGCGGCGCTGTCGGCGCCTGCGTAAGCGC
>JBDUEH010000724.1:0-1651 GCA_040002555.1 Gemmatimonadales bacterium
GGCTTGCCGTTGGACGAATCGAGAGGTTGATTTGGAGCATTGGTAAGGGAGAGGGACTGCTCCGAATCAACGCGTTGAGAGCAATACAGATTCCGTTGTGGATAGGCTACCACTCCTAAAAGCACCAGCCACCAGCCGAAAGGTGAATGACTGCAATTGCATCGCATGGTAGCCGCTCAGAATTCGAGGGCGCAGGCTCCTCGCGAAGCGGTCTTTTTTCGTTGGCAGAGCCGCCGTTCAGATTCTCGCCGGCGCGGCGATCACTGCATACCTTATCGCATCATTATGGGAGCAGCTTCCCCGGCCTCCCCGGAGAGGTTGATCCAACGTGCGAGTGACAGCAGGCAACCTGCGACCGATGGCGCAGCTATTTGCCTTATTCTGTCGGTCTCTATCAGTAACCGGGAGCGCATTGATGCGCCGTTTGACCATCTCCGTAGACGAAACGCTTGCCGCGCAGTTCGATGAACTCGTTGAGCGAAAAGGTTACTTGAATCGCTCCGAAGCCTTTCGCGACCTCGTTCGTCGAGAGCTGGATGAGAACCGGCTGCAGGCGGGCACTGCGCGTCACTGCATTGCCAATTTGAGCTATGTCTATAACCATCACGAACGTCAGCTTGCGTCCCGGTTAACGACCGAGCAGCACGCGCACCATGACATTACTGTGTCCGCAATGCACGTTCACCTCGACCACGAAAACTGCATGGAGAGCGTCATTCTGCGCGGACTCACTTCGTCAGTCGTCCATCTCGCGGAGTCGTTGATCGCCCAAACCGGCGTCAGACACGGCAAGCTGAATCTCGTGCCGGCCGAAATGGAGAAGACGAAACTGCAATTTCACCAGCACAGGCATCTCCATCCGACGACGTGATGAGGCCGGCACACCTCCGCCGGCAACGTGACAGAAAAAAAACGGCGCGCCGGAGGAAGTACTGACAAAGGGAGAGAACACCTGAGGATCGCAAGCGGTACGCTGCGCCCTAAAAGAATGCTCGCATCGACACCCGAAACGACCGCGACTCGATCGGGTGAAAGTGGATATCGTTGATGCCTTCCACAGCCTCGCCGGGCAGTCGCGATGCATAGTAGTAGTCGATTGCGTTGACCTTGCGGTTGGTCAGGTTGAAGCCTTCGAATTCGATCCGCAGATTCTTGTTGATCTTGTAGCCCACCCGACCGTTGAACAGCGCGGTGCTCTTAGAACGCACGGTGTCATCCTCAATCAACGGCCGCGGCCCGAAATAGCGCCACTGCAACGCACCGAACCACGGCCCCAGATTGTCCACCGCGACAGCGACCGAGGCGACGCCTTCGACCGCGCCCGGGATGCGATTGCCAACGGGGTCTTCGTCACGGAAGCGAGCGCGGGCAAACGCGAGATCCGCATCGACGGTCAGCCAGTCGTTGAGCTTGTAATAATTGGCGAATTCGAACCCGGTGCGCCGGCTGGCTCTACCTGCTTCAGTCGTCCCCGCGTCGCCGGAAAATACCAGTTCCGAGTCGAAATCCAGGCGATAGACGGACAGCGAACTTTGCAGTCCTGGCAGCAGTGACGTGCGTACCCCTATTTCGTAGCCTTTCGAACGCACCAGCGGTGAGACCTTGTCGGCCGGATCGCCGGACTTCGGGTCCACGGTCAGCGTGGTGCCGC
>JBDUEH010000725.1:0-1646 GCA_040002555.1 Gemmatimonadales bacterium
GTCGCCTTGCAATCGATGCAGTTGGCCTGATTGACAATCAATCGCCCGTCGTCGCTGAACTCGTATACGCCGGCCGGACACATGTGCGCGTAGAGTGAAGCGACTTCCGGCGGAATGTCTTTTCCGACAATGAGGTGCGACGGGATCGTATCGCGCGTTGCGTTGCCCGACTTAAAATTCGCGTCGAGCTTACTGAAGGTGAGCTTGCCGTCCGGAACGAAAGGCGGCTCAGGTGTCACATCGCGTTCAACGTGGGAATCCGGCTCGGAGGCGATCTTTCCGCCGGGGAAGGCACCTTTCGACAGCGTCATCAGCGTCGCCTTGATTCCGCCGACGTATAGCCCGCCGGACTGGAAAGCCAGGCGCATGTTGCGACGCTCCTTCAGATCCGAGACGATGTAGCTCGAGTCTACGAGCGCATCGTAGCGCGCCATCGTGTTCGCGCAGACGTCGTCCTTCTTGAGCGCGTCGAAGATTGCGCGAGCTGCATACATCCCCGACTGCATCGCATAGTGAATCCCCTTGAGCGAAGCGACTTCGACAAATCCCGCCGAGTCGCCGACGATCATCACGCCGTCGCCATGGCGCCGCTTGGGCAGACCGTAGTAACCGCCTTCGGGAATTGTCTTGGCGCCCCACTCGACCATTTCCCCACCATCGAGATATTCGCGGATCATCGAGTTGGTCTTGAGCTTCTGGAGCAGCTGGTGAACGTCTAGTGTCGTCTGGCGGTAATCCATTCCGACAACTATTCCCAGCGCGACAAGATTCGGCGTCAGGGGATACATGAAGCTTCCGCCGAACGCATCGTTCGGCAGGGGCCATCCAAGAGTGTGAATGATCGCGTCGAGCGGCTTCTTCGTTTCCCAGATTTCCTTCACCCCAAGTGCGTAGATCTGCGGATTTTCGGATTCGATTCCCGCACGGCTCATGTACGCCTGCGCCAGCGATCCGCGCGTTCCTTCCGAGAGCACGGTTACACGGGCCGAGATGTCTGTAGGCGGTGCGTAGCCAGAGCCCGGATTCCCATCGCGGCCAAGTCCTGTGGGAGTCGTGCGGACGCCGATGACTCTTTCTTCTTCCATCAGGAGAGAAGCGGCCGGGAATCCGGTGAAGACATTCACGCCCGCAGCTTCTGCCTTTTCGCCCAGCCAGCGGACGATTTCCGACAACGAGGCAATGAAGTGCCCGTGATTCTGCATGGTAGGCGGCGTCGGGATTCGCTGAGCGCGATTGCCCATCATGAAGTAGACGCGCTCATTCGTTACCGGCGCCCTGAACGGAAAGTCGGAATCTTTCAGATCAGGAAACAGCTCACGAAACGCGCGCGGATTGACTACTGCTCCGGAAAGCGAATGCTCTCCAAGCGCTGACGCTTTTTCGAGAACCGCTATTTGGGTTTCGCCGAGTGTTCCGCCCGCCTCGGCGTCTTCCTTGATGAGACGCGCAAGCTCAATCGCGCCTGCGAGTCCGGCTGGTCCGCCGCCAACGAATACGACGTCCATCGGCACTGCTTCGGGGTCGAGTGGCTCATGCAGGAGCAGCTGGTCGGGCAGCGGCGGCTGAAAATCACTCGGAAGAACCTTTAGTCGCCGCGTGTTGCTCATCTAGTGACCCTTTCTCGCTTCTTTTACTGCCGCGGTAAG
>JBDUEH010000726.1:0-1643 GCA_040002555.1 Gemmatimonadales bacterium
ACATCGGTCTTTGGATCCGAGAATGGTGGTTCGAATCCACCGGGGGCAATGATGCGTTTCAAGGTGTCAGCAATAGCCGCCGCGCTGATTTTCGCGCCGGCGTTCCTCTCCGCTCAACAGTCAGCGGCGAAGCAACAAATCACTATCTCCGGCGTCGCCGTAGACAGTGTTCGCGGGGGTTACTTGAAAGGCGCAATCGTTTCCGTCAGCGGAACGGCGCTCTCGGCGATGACCGACGGCACAGGTCGCTTCCGAATTGACAGTGTGCCCCCCGGAAAGCGGTACCTCGAGGTGATGCACCCTCTCCTCGATTCGCTCGGGCTCAGAGTTCGCTCTCCTGACCGCGATCTCGAACCCGGCGGCAACATGTCCTTCGTATTGTCGGTTCCGTCCGCGAAAACGATCGTCTCCGCGAAGTGCACTTCCGCAGACCTGTTGCGCGGACCTGCTGCGTTGTTTGGCAGCGTACTCGATGCGGACACTGAATCTCCAGCCAGCGGCGCCACCGTCTCCGTGGAGTGGGTTGACTACCAGCTCTCCAATAAGGCAGTGGCGAAACTGCCCCAACGCAGGATTGCGACAGTCAGGATCGACGGCACGTACCGAGTTTGTGGAATTCCTGCTGATCTTGTCACCGGTGCTGTCGCTTACAGGGGAACAGACAGCACTTCGGCGGTCCCCGTGAATTTTGCAAACGGAATTGGCGTTGTCTCGTTCCACTTACCGGTCGGCGATCTGCGCATCTCGGCCAAACCCGTCCCTCTGCCCGCTACGACTGGCAAGCCCGCGACCGCGCCTGTAGAAGTTCCAACAGGCAAGGCGATTCTAAACGGAAAAATCGTAGACGTTGGTGGAACCGCGCTTGCCGGCGCACGCGTCGCGCTCGAGGCGGACGACGCGGTCACAACCTCTGACAATAACGGAAAATTCGCCCTTTCCGGTCTGCGGTCTGGCACCCGCTCGCTCAGTGTTCGCCGACTTGGCTTCCAGCCGGTCGAAGTGCCTGTGGATCTCAGCTCGAGTTCACCTGGAGACGTGACCGTGACTCTAGCCCACTTCGTCCCGGTGCTCGATGCCGTTCGCGTCACCGCAGTTCGGGAGCTCGGTCTTCAACGGGTGGGCTTCAGCGAGCGACGGGTTCGCGGCAACGGAAAATTCTACGGACCCGCCGACATCGCACTGAGAAATCCGCAGAAGCTCAACATGTTGCTCGAAACAGCTCCCTCCCTGCGCATGGGCACGAACGGAGATGGCAAGCGATACGTCACCGGGCGTCTGAATGGCTGCGTGAAGTATTATGTCGACGGTCATCCATGGTTCACCGGGACAAACAGCGACTCGGAGTGGGGACCGGACAATTTTCTCTCGGGAGCCGAGCTCGCCGGTGTAGAGATCTACGACGAGCTTTCAACGCCGCCGGAGTTCTCCAACACGGACATCAACGGGGCGAACTGTGCGGTTGTCGTTATCTGGACTAAGCAAAAGCTCGGTTACTGACTCCCTCAGGCAATCCTTGGCGGTTAGATTCCGTGACTCTCCCAGCCTCCGCCGGGGGAATTGATCTAAAGCCAGCGTCCACTTAACTTTAAAGGCTATCGCGGCATGGACGGACTATCCGTACCGAGTCACGGCTTAAAGCTCCT
>JBDUEH010000727.1:0-1640 GCA_040002555.1 Gemmatimonadales bacterium
TTGATTTCGGGCTCGTTGCCGGCAGGGGCGGGAAGTCCCGGTGGTCCGAAATATTTTCCGTCTGGCCCGCGCTCGAAGATGTAGCTCGAGTCGAGCGGCGAGCGGAAAGTCACGGCCGTGGCTCCATTGCGACGATCCAGCGGCAGTCGCGCGATTTCGGCAGCAGTAAGATCGGCGCTCTGCTCGAGTCCGCCGGCGAGCAGAACGAGGTCGCGTACGGTCATGCCTTCGTGGAAGGGTATCTGTCCGCTGTTCCGAACGGCGCCCGTGATCGCCACGTAGCGCGTGGGACGGAACTCCGTCGTCGAGAAAACGCGAAGCAAGTCGTCTTCTCGAAGCGGGAAGTCGCCAATCACCCGGCCGGTCGTATCGGCGAGCATTGCGTGAAGCTGCACGCGGGTCGAATCCGGGTTGAGTCGGGCAACCAGAACCTGTCCGAGATATGAATCCGGCTTGATTCCGCCAGCTGCGCGAAGCGCTTGGGCGACTGTCATTCCAGGCGTGAGCCCGAACGTGCCCGGCTGCCAGACGTTGCCCTGAACCGAGATACGATTCCGCACCCGCTCGGCGACCGGAAATACTCTGACGACATCGCCGTCGCGGATGCTCACATCGCTCGCATTTCCTTTCACCAGTGATACGGGCGAGATGTCTAGCGTCACGCGATCGCGTCCGCCTTCGGCACGTTCAGTCGGCGACAAAATCCGATCGATCTGTACGCGACGCGTAGATGCGCGTGAAGTAAAGCCGCCCGCGAACCTGATTGCGTCGGCGAGTGTCTCGCCTTTCGACATTTCATAAGTGGCCGGCCGAGTAACCTCGCCGACAACCCGCACACGCGGCGCGTGAATGGGGACGAACAGCACATCGCCGTTGAGGAGTCTCACGTCATGCGTTGCGTCCCCTGCGATGAGGTAATCGTAGACATCGAGCACATCGATTGTCTTGCCGCCACGCTTGACCTGGATATTACGAAGAGAGCCGTTGTCGGTTGGCCCCTGTGCTGCGTAAAGCGCAGTCAGCGCCGTTGATGCGCTGGAAACGCGGTAACTGCCGGGACTCAGAACGTCTCCGAGCACGAATACCTGGTTGCTGCGAAGCCTCACCGGGCTGATGGAAAATCTCGTCGTTGCGCCGGGCCCTCGGCGAACACCCGAGTAGACTCTGCCAAGCCGCGAATAGAGAATGTCTTCGAGTTGGCCGAGGGTGAGGTTGTTGACGTAGATCTGCCCTGCATTCGGCACGACGATGAACCCTTCGCGCGTCACGTCGATCTGATAGTTCGCTGTCGCGTCGCCGGTGAGGATTAGCGCAAGGCGATCGCCGGGTCCAAGGCGATAGTTCGCATCGACCGGCCCGTTAAGGTTGGGATCGAAGAGGGATAACGGTCCACGGAATGTGCTGAGCCCGAAAATCGTAAATCCGCTGTCACGGGCCGCCTTGGTCGCGCTGTCGAGTGGTCTGAGGGCTGCGCGTCGCGCAGCGCACGCCTCGCGAAGAGCTCGACGGCTGGACATCGCCTGTTTGCGGGCGATTCCTCCGGCCGTATCTGCAGGCACAATAGTGCTGTCGTCGCCGAGGACGAGCGTACTGCATCGAAGTGTGCTCACATCGACAGTGTCTACAATTCCAAGCGCACT
>JBDUEH010000728.1:0-1638 GCA_040002555.1 Gemmatimonadales bacterium
CCACGGGCGCGTCGGGTGTGGAGCTCTACTACGTTCGCACCGATCAGCTCGAGCCGAGGCTGATTCCTGGATCAAGTGGCGGAAGCCAGGTGTTGTTCTCGCCCGACGGCGAGTGGGTGCTGTTCGATGGCGGCGGTTTCATCAAGAAAGTAAAACTCGATGGAAGCGCCCCGGTAAATATCACTGCTGGCGGCGGTGACAATGGCGGCGACTGGGCGATCGGCGATCAAATCATCCTTGGATCAGAAAACGCGTCTCACGGCCTTTCGAAAGTGAGCGCTGCCGGTGGTGAGCTCGCCGAGTTCGCGAAGCCGGATACGTCGAAGGGTGAACTGAATTATCTGTGGCCAATCGCTTCTCCCGATGGCAAGAGCGTCGTCTTCGCCCGGTGGAAGGGGGAGTTGAAATCGGCGGACCTGGCGACGGTTTCGATCGACGGAGGCGATGTCGTGACTCTCGACGTAAAAGGGATTCGTCCTCTTGCCGTGATCGATCAGACTCTTGTCTACCTGCGGGAAGATGGCTTCGTGATGGCGGTTCGCCTCGACGGCAAATACCGTCACGCAGCAGGAACCCCAGTCCCTGTTCTCGATCAGGTAAACGTGGTTGCCGGTAACAACGGGAATTCCGGAATATTCGTCTCGCGAGCTGGCGCTTTGGTCACTTCGCGCGGCGGAGTCAGGAGTCAAGTTGCGTGGATAGCGAAAGATGGAAGCGCGTCGATCATCACGTCGGAATCCCGCCGGTATTCGAATCCGCGTCTTTCGCCGGACGGGCGTCGAGTGGCCGTCACCGTCACCGAGGCCGGTATCTCAGCCGTGTGGATCTACGATTTGGCAAGCAATACATTCTCTCAACTTTCTTCTGTTTCGACGGCGCAATCGCCTCATTGGTCGTCGGATGGAACGCGCGTCTACTTCGAGGGGCGAGTCGACAATGGTCCAGTCGCCATCTATTCCCAGCAAGCCGACGGCGGCAGCGCACCCCAGAAGATTGCGTCGGTGCAGGGCATCGCCGGGGGTTTCAGCGTTGCGCCGGACGGGAAGTCTCTTGTCTATGTCGCATATGTCAAAAACTCCTGGGATCTGTTTCGCGTGCAGCTGGATTCGCCAGGGGTGTCGTCTCCGTATCTCGTAGTCCCCAGTGACGAAATCGCGCCGGCTATCTCGCCGGATGGCCAGTGGCTCGCGATGACGCAAACGGCGGCGACATCCCAGGTGTATATCCGGTCTTATCCTGATCCGTCATCGCGGATACAGATTTCGGTCTCCGGTGGCCGAGAACCGATGTGGTCCCGCGATGGGAAAACCGTCTATTATCGCGCTGGAACGGCCGAGATTGCCGCCCGACTCGAGGCGAGCCCAAGTCTTCACGTGGTGTCGCGAGACACGGTTGTGTTTCGCACTGGCTTGTCGGGCGGGGGCGGGGTATCGAGGGGAAATGACATCAGTCGTGACGGACGACTGCTTGGACTCGTGACGAACAAGGATGATTATCAGTTGGTCGTTGTGCCTAACTGGCGAGTGGAGCTGGAGAAACGATTGGCTGCTGCGAAGCACTAGCTGTGAATCAGGCTCACACCATGGCCACAGGAGGAACATTGAAGTCTCTCATCATCGCTGCAGTCACGTTCGTCAT
>JBDUEH010000729.1:0-1634 GCA_040002555.1 Gemmatimonadales bacterium
TGTGTTGTCCGTCCCACGAGCAACCTTCGCTGGCTCGACGGCCAGTCGATTCAGCCAGTCACCGGTGACCTCACGTCACCCGACAGCTCGGCGTTGCGAGCAGCACTCAAAGATGTAGCGGTGGTTTTTCATCTGGGAGGTACGACCGCATCCGCTAGTGAGGAAGGGTACGCGCGGGTGAACGTCGGAGGCACTCGCCACGTGGTCGATGCGATGACCGCAGCATCCCCTGAAGCGCTCCTCGTACTCGGCTCGAGTATTTCAGCGGCAGGTCCTGTAAAAGGCAGGCACACACTCAACGAAACCGACACTCCTCGGCCTGTCAGTATTTATGGGAAGTCCAAGCTTGCAGCCGAGGAGCTCGTTGAGAAATCCGGGTTAAAGTATGCGGTCGTGCGTCCTCCGCCGGTCTACGGTGCCCGCGACTCGGGGATATTTTCGCTGTTCCGGCTCGTGTCTATGGGAATTGCGCCGTACGTCGCATCGCCCGACCAGAAACTATCGATTGTTCACGTGAGCGATCTCGTTCGCGGTATCAGGAGCATCGCCGAAACCGATGCGCGGGGATTGTTCTACATGACCGATGGAGAGCCGCACACCTGGTTTGAAATAATCGGTGAGATCGCAAACGCATTGGGCCGGAGTCCGAAATTTCTTGCCGTTTCGCCCGGAGTTGCGGACATGCTCGCAAAAGTCGAGCGCTTTCGGGGATTGGTTATGGGGGATAAGCCCAAGCTTACTCCGGACAGGTTGATTGAATTGTCGCAGAACGACTGGACGTGCAGCGATCTGTGGGCGCGGCTGGAGCTGGAATATGAGTCGTCGGTTGCGCTCGCTCCAGGAATGCTTTCGACGGCTGAGTGGTATCGAACGGCGAGGTGGCTGCCTCGATAGAAAGGCAGCCACCCCGAAACGCACTTACCAGATCTTTACTCTGTCTTCAGGTGCGACGTACATCTTGTCGCCTGGCTTTACCCCGAAGGCCGAGTCAAACGCATCGTTGTTGATGAGCGGAACGAAGGCACGTGCCATCGACGGCGAGTGCGGATCCGTCAAGAGACGCTGACGCAGTGATTCATCGCGGAACTTGTTGCGCCAGATCTGCGCGAACCCGATGAAGAAGCGCTGATCACCAGTGAAGCCGTCGATCACCGGAGCTTCCTTTCCGTTGAGCGAGATGCGATACGCGCGGTAGGCCTGCGCCAGTCCGCTCAGATCACCGATGTTCTCACCCATCGTGAGGGCAGGATTGATGTGCAGATCGTCGATCGGATTGATCGCCGCGTACTGCGCGCCAAGCTTCGTCGTCCGTGCCTCGAACGACTTGGCGTCTTCGGCTGTCCACCAGTCGCGAAGATTGCCCATTCCGTCGGACTTTCTGCCCTGGTCATCGAACCCGTGTCCGACTTCGTGCCCGATCACTGCGCCTATACCGCCGTAATTGACCGCATCGTCTGCGTCGACGTTGAAGAACGGCGGCTGAAGAATCGCGGCGGGGAAGACGATTTCGTTATTTGACGGATTGTAGTACGCATTGACTGTCTGCGGTGTCATGCCCCAGCGAGCGCGATCGACTGGTTTGCCGAGGCGGCTGATGGCGTCGTTGTACTGAAAGATGTCGCGACGCATCGCGT
>JBDUEH010000730.1:0-1632 GCA_040002555.1 Gemmatimonadales bacterium
GTTCATCAGGGGACGGACTCGCGTACTCGTCTCTACTATGTGTTCTTCGAGGACGCGAAAAAGCCGAAAATCGGAAATCCGGTGGTTCGCTTGATCGATCGGCTCGACGCCGAATACTCGTTTGTGCAGAATGTCGGCGACAACTTTCTGGTTCGCACTGATCTCGGCGCGCCCAAAGGGCGACTCGTGCAGATAGACATCAACAACGAACAACCGAATCGCTGGCTCACCGTCATTCCTGAAACGCGGGATGCCCTTCAGAGTGTAAACGTAGGTGGAAACAATCTCCTCGCCTCGTATCTCCAGGATGCTCACTCGATGGTGCGCATCTTCGGGATGCCAAATCCAAACGACGCTTTTCGCGGTCACGGAGTGAATGGCGGCGGGCCCGGCGGAAGGGGGAACGCCGGCGGTGCACAGACGGGTCGTCAGGGCAACGATCGCAATCGGCCCGAGCGTCGCGATCCCACCACAGCGCCTGGATACCCGTTCCTCGGCGACATTCCCCTTCCTGGAATTGGAACCGTTGACGCACTCAATGCAAAACCCGACGACAACGACGTCTATTACACGTTCGTGTCGTACCTCTATCCGAGAACGGTTTTCCACTACGACTTGAAACATCGCACCAACGACACCTTCAAGTCGCCGAAGCTCGCTTTCGACGCGAGTCAATACGAAACGCGGCAGGTTTTCTACAACAGCAAGGACGGCACTCGCGTTCCGATGTTCATCACGATGAAGAAAGGAAGCGTCCTCAATGGAAATACTCCGACGATTCTCTTCGGATACGGCGGATTCAACATCTCCGAGACACCTGCGTTTTCACCCGCGAATCTCGTGTGGCTCGAGATGGGCGGTATCTATGCCGTCGCCAACATTCGCGGCGGCGGTGAATACGGAACGGAGTGGCACCAAGGGGGGATGCTCGATCGCAAGCAGAATGTCTTCGACGACTTCATTGCAGCGGCGGAGTATCTGATCAAGGAGAAGTACACTTCTACACCGAAGCTTGCGATTTCGGGCGGATCCAACGGCGGATTGCTCGTCGGAGCGGTAATGGCGCAGCGTCCCGAGTTGTTCGGCGCCGCACTCCCCGCAGTAGGCGTGATGGACATGCTGCGTTTCCAGAAATTCACGATCGGCTGGGCGTGGACGTCTGATTACGGCTCGTCTGACGACGCGAAGCAGTTCGAGTATCTGCGAAAGTATTCACCGCTTCATAACATCCAGCCGGGAACCCGGTATCCGGCAACGCTGGTAACGACTGCGGACCATGATGATCGTGTCGTGCCGGGTCACTCGTTCAAATTTGCGGCAACGCTTCAGGCCGCCCAGGCTGGCCCGGCTCCGGTGTTGATCAGGATTGAAACGAAGGCGGGACACGGCGCCGGGAAACCGACGTCCAAGCAGATCGACGAAGCCGCCGACAAGTTCGCGTTCCTCGTCCGCAACCTCGGCATGACGGTAACGCTGCCGCAATGAGCTCACTGGTAGTCGTGTTTGACCAGATACTTCGGGCTGTTCGGTTCATTCTCGCAGTTTCGGCCGGCGTCTTCGCAGTCTTCTGCATCGTCGACTGGATGGTGCGGACACGGCGAGTGAATCTGTTTGGCCCGATCGCGAGATTTT
>JBDUEH010000731.1:0-1631 GCA_040002555.1 Gemmatimonadales bacterium
CAACAACGACCGCCGTTAAGAAGCCAAAGGCGATGACAAAAAAGAATCTCGATCATTTCGAGAAGCGCCTTATGGAAGAGAGGAAGCGCGTGTTGAAGGAGCTCGGTCATTACGATGAGGCGTTCAACAACACGCTGCAGGGCAACGATGGTAACCTGAGCGCGTACTCGTTCCACATGGCCGACCAGGGGACAGATGCGATGGAGCGCGAAAAGGCAGCCCTTTTCGCCAGCCAGGAGGGACGTTTTCTCTGGCACCTCGATGAAGCCCTTCGCCGCCTTTATCGCTCGCCCGACACGTTTGGAAAGTGCCATAACTGTGGAAACGAGATCGCGTTCGAGCGGCTCGATGCGCTTCCGCATGCGCGTTTCTGCATCAACTGCAAGCAGACCGAGGAAGATGCAAAGAGGCAGGGCTAACACTCCGCTCTTCTGGACCGTCCTGGTGGTGGTCGTCATCGCTGACGTCATCACCAAGGCAATCGCGGTTTACTCTCTTGTTCCGCAAAGAATTCCGCATGAGCTGATCGGTGATACGGTCCGGTTCACTCTCGTTTACAATCCCGGCGCGGCCTTCGGCCTGCACCTCGGCGCGTATTCGAGATGGATATTCATGGTGCTGACAGCGGGCGCGCTGTTCGTCCTCGGCCGGCTCTATCGCGCGACCCGTGATGGTGACCTGCTGCGGACCCTCGCCGTCGCGCTCGTGTGCGGCGGAGCGATCGGCAATCTTATCGATCGCGTTCGCGCTGCGCAGGGTGTCGTTGATTTCATCGACATCGGAATCGGCGACACTCGCTGGCCGACCTTCAACGTCGCCGACATGGCAGTGAGCATCGGTGCTTTCCTGCTGGCGTGGGCGCTCTGGGGTGAAGAGAACGCCGAGAAGCAGGCGAGCGCGTCGATCGACGCCGCTCAGCCGTCTGAAATCGCTGCGGCATCCGCTGCTCCTGGGAGCGGCGAGATCTGAGCGAAGCCCGGGACCACGAGTTTGTCATCGAGGCGGACGGAAACGTTCGCCTCGATCTTCTTGTGGCCGCGAAAGCCGGACTTTCACGAACACAATCCGCGACGTTGATCGCAAACGGCAACGTCACCGTTAACGGGCATCGGGAACGCGCCAGCTACAAACCGATTGTCGGAGACGTGATCGTCGCTGTCGAGCCACCGGTGAACGAAATCAAGATGCTGCCGGAGAGCATTCCGATCGATGTGAAATACGAAGACGAGTATCTGCTGGTCGTGGACAAGCCGGCCGGGATGGTAGTCCATCCTGCTCCCGGCAACTGGACAGGAACGCTCGTCAACGCACTGCTTGGACGCGAGACTGACTTACCCGACGACGAGGTACCTGACCGCGCCGGCATCGTACACCGACTCGACAAGGAAACTTCGGGTCTCTTGATCGTCGCGAAGACCGACAAATCTCACCGAATTCTCAGCGCGGCAATCGCCGCGCGACGTGTAAAACGCAGGTACGCCGTGATGATCTGGGGGCATCTCATCGAAGATTCACTTTCGGTGGACAAGCCCATCGGGCGCGACCCGCGAGACCGAAAGCGCATGGCAATCGTCAATAACGGCAGACAGGCGAAGACGGACTTTTTTCGTCTCGCCCGATTTGGACCGGGA
>JBDUEH010000732.1:0-1627 GCA_040002555.1 Gemmatimonadales bacterium
TTGGTGGCGTCCTCATAGTTCTCCTCAGGGTCATCGAGTATCGATACCTCGTGATCGAGCACTCGCTCGAGATTTATGGAGGGCTCGTCGCGCTCATCTTCGCCGTACTCGGCATCTGGCTCGGCCTCAAGTTTACGCGCCCTCCGCTGATGGTGGTGCGCGAGGTACCGGTGCCCTTCCCCGTTCCAGCATCGGAATCGTTCGTGCTCAACACTACTGTACAGGAATCCCTCGGCATCACGAAACGCGAGCTCGAGATCCTTGGCTTCATCGCCGAGGGTCTGAGCACGAAGGAAATCGCCGAGCGTGCGTTTGTGAGTGAGAATACGGTAAAGACCCATACGAGCCGGCTGTTCGATAAGCTCGGCGCCAATCGTCGGATTCAGGCGGTGCAGGTTGCCAGGGATCGCGGGCTCATCGCGTGATTTTGTCGCCCGAAAGGGCGATTCTTTCGTGATCCGCGGAAAATCACCCGAACGGGGGACGCGGAATCGGGGTGTCAGAGCGCATTGTGCCTTCCACTTCACCCATCCATATAAAGGAGAGCCATGCGAAAAATCGTATTGATGTTCGGTTTCATATCAGGCGCCATCATGTCGGGGATGATGCTGGCGACCCTGCCGTTCATGGATCGAATAGGCTTCGACAAGGGCCTGATCATTGGCTACACGTCGATGCTCGCTGCCTTCCTGCTCGTGTACTTCGGCACTCGCTCGTACCGCGACAATGTCGCCGGCGGATCGGTGCGCTTCCTGAAAGCGTTCCAGGTCGGACTTCTCATCACGCTCATTTCATGTTTCTGCTACGTCGCGACGTGGGAAGTGGTCTATTTCAAGATCGCGCCGGACTTCGCTGACAAGTATTCGCAGCATGAGCTCGCGGCCGCGAAGGCGAAGGGTGCGACCGATCAGGAGATGTTGAAGAAGCGGCAGGAGATGGTTCAGTTCAAGGCTCTGTACGACAACCCGCTGATCAATATCGCCTACACGTTCATCGAGCCGTTTCCGTTGGGGCTGGTGATTTCTCTCGTGTGTGCGGGAGTGTTGTCACGCGGCAATCGGAAACGCTCAGAAGAAATTCTATCATCAGCAACTCCAGATCCGAGGTTTACATGAAGCGAGTCACGGGTATCGGCGGAATTTTTTTCAAGGCGAAGGATCCGGCTGCGCTAGGCGCATGGTACAAGGATCATCTCGGCATCGATGTCCAGTCGTGGGGTGGTGCTTCGTTCGACTGGTCAGACTCGGATGGGAAGCCCATCGGTGGGACAACGGCTTGGTTGATTGCGAAAGAAGATACCAATCAGTTTGCTCCGAGCAATGCGTCGTTCATGGTGAACTATCGCGTTGATGACCTTCTTGCTCTCATTGATGCGCTAAAAGCGGAGGGGTGTAATGTCCTCGACAAGATCAGTGATTCCGAGTATGGGAAGTTTGGCTGGGTGATCGATCCTGAGGGAAACAAGGTCGAGTTGTGGCAGCCACCCATCGGCCAGTAAAGGCGCTTATGCTCTGTGTGGATATGCGCGAGCGTTTTCGTCGTCTCCTCGCCTCGTCAGTGGTCCAGCCAGCCTGGCGCGTACTCGACGATTCCGCTCACCCCCTTCAGCGCCTGGGACAACAATGGC
>JBDUEH010000733.1:0-1626 GCA_040002555.1 Gemmatimonadales bacterium
TATTGTGCGGAGTTACGGGAGACGCGGCGTTCCCGAGCGCACTACCGGCCGAGACTACCTGAAATTTGGCCGTCACGGAACGGATCTGGTCTGATGAACGGAATTCCCAAACGGCTCACCGAGCTCGTCAATGACTGACGGCGGAATGTACAGCTGGCTCGACGGATCGGGATTCATTTCCTCCCGCAGCCTGTTGTCGACGCGTCGCTCATTCATGACCTTTTCCTGAAGCATCCGGATACCATAGATAAGGCCTTCCGGTCTCGGCGGGCATCCGGGTACATAGACATCAACCGGAATGATGGTGTCGATTCCCTGCACCACCGCGTAGTTATCGAACATTCCGCCCGTCGACGCGCATGCTCCCATCGAAATCGACCATTTGGGCTGCGGCATCTGCTGCCAGATTCGCCGGATGATTGGAGCAAGCTTGAACGGAACTCGCCCGGCACAGATGAGTACATCTGCCTGCCGAGGCGAAAAACTCATACGCTCCATTCCGAAGCGCGCGAGATCGAATCGGCTCGCGGCAGTGGCCATGAACTCGATTGCGCAGCACGCGGTGCCGAACGGCATTGGCCACAGCGAGTTTGCCCTGCCCCAATTGACGAGAAAATCGAGACGGGTCGCGACCCATCCTTCCTGATTCTGCGGCTCGTACGAGACGGTTCTCGTCTCCGGACGCGCGGTCAATCCCATTGTAGTGCTCCCTTCTTCCAGACGTAGGCGAGACCGACGAGCAGGATCGCCATGAAAACCAGCATTTCACCGAGACCGAAAAACGACACGCTACCAGTAGGACATGTGTTGGCTGCGAGAACCGGCACCGAGCACGACAGCTGCTTGTAGTAGACCCCCCACGGAATCATGAACACCGTTTCGATGTCGAAGACGATGAAGAGGATCGCAACGAGGTAGAATTTGACCGAAAAACGCTCCCTGGCGTCGCCGAGCGGGGGGATGCCCGATTCGTATGGTGTCTGCTTGACCGGCGTGGGGCGGGAACGAACGGTGAGCGCCGAAAGAGCGATGATCAGCAGCCCGTTCATGACCACGAACCCAAGCAACATCAAGACCGGCAAGTACGCGCGACTCATGGAGTTCCCGACTTCGTGAAATATTTCACTAACTGTTGACGACCAAAATCTATCGTGACTGAGGGTGCGCACGGAAGGGGCTCACCGTAGCAGCGACACTCGGGATTTCATAGATTCACGCGCGCACATTCGCGGTTCTCTTCCTCGGCGCACTTCCGCAAAATCCCATCCAACAAATGTCAATTCAGTCAGATCGCTGGATCACCCATATGGCGCAGGAGCACGGGATGATCGAGCCTTTCGAAAACAGCCAGGTAAGGTCGGGCGTGATCTCTTACGGCGTGAGCTCGTACGGGTACGATATGCGGGTCGCGACCGAGTTCCGCATTTTCACCAATGTTCTCAGCTCGATTGTCGATCCGAAGAAGTTTGATCCAGATTCGTTCGTGGAATTCAACGGCGATGTCTGCATCGTCCCGCCCAACTCGTTCGCTCTCGCTAGATCAGTCGAATATTTCCGGATTCCGCGAAATATTCTCACCGTCACCGTTGGCAAGTCCACCTATGCGCGTTGCGGAATCATCACGAA
>JBDUEH010000734.1:0-1626 GCA_040002555.1 Gemmatimonadales bacterium
CAGATCGGGCTGCTGAAAGACGGAAAGGTGGTCTTCATGCTCGAACGTCATCAGATCGAAGGACGCACATCGGGGGAGATCGCTGATGATCTCATTGGGGCGTTCGATCGGTACTGCGAGACTTCGATGTCGGCTCAGGCCGTGAACTAACAACAGTTGGGAATAAAAAGGCCTCGTCGAAAGACGAGGCCTTTTTATGTCCTTAACCCGAGGAGTCCGGAGTCTTCAGTTTGGGGCTTGGAGTTTTGAGTTCTGAGTTTCTGCCGGGCTCTAAACTCACTACTCAAAACTGCTAACTGAAGACTCCGGACTCCCTGGGTCTATCTAGAATAACTGACCCATTTTATCATCTCGCCAAACGTTGCCCGCTTTCCGTACATGAGCAGCCCGACGCGGTAGACCCGAGCCGCAAACCATGTCGCGGCAAGACACGCCAGCGCGACACCCGCAAGCGAGACAGCCAACTCATACCAAGGCACACCTCCAAGCGCGAGCCTCAGCGGCATGATGATCGGAGCCGAGAATGGCAGGAGTGACATCACCGTCGCCAGTCGAGACGTTGGATTCGACAGAATCGGATTGATGAAGATTGCCGTCGCAACGAGCAGGATCAACATCGGCTGAACTGCCTGCTGTGCTTCCTGCTCGGTGTTTACCGAGGCTCCCACCGCCGCGTAAAGCGACGAGTAGAAAATGAATCCGAGGATGAAGAACAACAGCAGCAGCAACGCCAGCCCGATCGAAATCTGTGGAAGGTCAAACGGCATCGTACTCACCCCAAATTTCGCGAGAATCGGCTGCCGCAGCTTGAACATCAGCACAGTCGTGATGACCCATAGAATCTGCTGAGTCAGGCCCACGGCCCCCACGCCCAGCACCTTGCCCGCCAGCAGCGTCTCGGCCGGCACGCTCGAAACAACAACCTCCGCGACGCGCGTAGTCTTTTCTTCGAGCACACCTCGCAACACGTTCTGTCCGTACAGCACGATCGACATGTACAGCAGGAACGCGATACCACCTGCGAAGATGATGCTCACCGTCCCCGAGCCACCCCGTCCTTTGTCCGTGATTCTCTCGGAGCTGAGCTGAAGCGGGATGAATGTCAGGTCGCGCACCTTGCTCGAATCGATCCCCGCCGACTGAAGACGTTGCGCGAGCAGCGCTTCCTTCACCGCACCTCGCAATTGCTCCATGTCGCCCAGCGATGTCGCATTGCGCCCGGAGTAACGGGCATCTTCACCGGCGATAGTGCGACCGTCGGCGATCAGATAACCACTTAACTGCTTCGCCATTACCTGTTTCGTCGCCGTGCTCTCGGCCGCTGTCAGCTCTGACGGCTTCAATACCATAACCTGCGGTGGAATTGATCCCGGTTGACGATCGCGGTTCATGATATCCGCAACCCGTTGGCCGATTCCTGTTGTCGTAGCGTCGATAATTCTCGTGTTCGTGAATTCCGTGCTCCCCTTCGAACGTTTCGCGAGAACTGCCGGGATGATGATCATCGCCCCGAAGAAAATCGGGCCGAAAACCGTCGCGAAGATGAACCACTTCGTGCGGACGCGCTCGAGGTACTCGCGCTTGATGATCGCCCAGAGCTTAGCCATGTCCTGTCATCCCCATTTC
>JBDUEH010000735.1:0-1625 GCA_040002555.1 Gemmatimonadales bacterium
CCTCGGCGGGGTTGCGAAGCCTCCTCGGGCAGTCGCATACTCTTCTGACGGCGACTGAAACCTCACATTGGAGGGCTGTCGGTATCGCCTGTCCGGCGACTTGTTGGCAGGATCGAATGAATACCGACAACATTTTTCACAAGCCAGGAGCGCCTGTCGGCGATTTCGCGTTCGACGCGTCGGTCGCGGAGGTGTTCGACGACATGTTGCTGAGGAGCGTGCCGTTCTACGTCGAGCAGCAGCGCATGATTGTCGAGATAGCCCGCACTTTCTGGCTGCCCGGAACGCACGTGTTCGATCTCGGTTGCTCCACCGCGACGACATTGATACACCTTGCACAGGCGCTCGAACCCTCGGCGCGCCTGGTCGGATATGACAATTCGAAGCCGATGCTCAACAAGGCTGCGCGTACGGTTGCAGAGCGGGATCTTTCCGATCGGATCGAGCTCAGGCACGCCGATCTGAATGGTGATCCGGTTGAAATCGCGCTCGTGAACGCGAGCGTCGTCACGCTTTGCTGGACGCTCCAGTTCGTTCGTCCCTTGAAACGAGATCGGCTGGTGGGATGGATCTACGACTCCCTACTTCCCCGGGGAGCACTGATCGTCACCGAGAAAGTCCTGTCGATCGATTCATCCATCAACCGATCCTTTATCGACTTCTACTACGACTTCAAGAGCCGGCGCCACTATTCGGAAGTGGAAATCTCGCGAAAGCGCGAAGCTCTCGAAAACGTTCTCATTCCCTATCGCACCGATGAAAATGCCGAGCTGTTCCGGCGCAACGGGTTTGAAATCGTCGAGCCGTTTTTTCAGTGGTATAACTTCGTGGGATTCCTGTGCGTGAAAGGCGCCCGCTGAGCGCACTCGATCTGTTCGAGGCGGCCAAGCTTCAACGGTGGGTCCGTCGCAGCTGGCTTGTGCAGAATGCTGGTCTGCTGTCGATGCGCGGCCTCCAGCGGATTGGCGTTCAGACGTGGGGTACGAAGAGCTTCGAGTTCTGGACTTTACTCGCCTCCGCGCTCTGGCTTGTCCGTCCCCGATCGATTGTGGAGCTCGGCTCCGGTCGAAGCACGCAGTACCTCGCTGACTACGCGATGAAAGAGAGCGTCCCGTTCATCTCGATCGAGCAATCGGCCGGCTGGGCCCGGCGCGTCAAGCGGGGGCTCTCCGCCGCGCTCGTGACGCCGGACGTCGTCCATCACGTGCCACTCGGATCTCAGGGGTGGTACGACGTGGAACGACTCGATGCGCTGGTTCGGTTTGAGTGCGACTGCCTCTTCGTCGATGGGCCGGTTGGATCACAGGAGAGCCTCGGCCGAGGTGCCCGCGATGGAGAGGTTGCCCGGAGGTGGCTCACCAGTCGTGTCCGCCCGGTCAGGCTTCTTGTGGTAGATGACGTGCACCGCGACGAGAATCTCAGCTTACTGCGCCTTCTGGTAGCCGAAGCAGGCTGCCTCGAGCCTCTGTTTCTTTCTTATCGTCCAGGAAAAGGAAGCCTGAATGTCGCGGCTCTGGCTCTCGAACAGAGTGCGAGCGCAAACCTGCTTGCATCGTGCGACGCTCTCGGAATTGCCATCGTTCGCGAGTGGCCGGAACCGTCGGAACCGGTACTGGCTCGTAAAC
>JBDUEH010000736.1:0-1624 GCA_040002555.1 Gemmatimonadales bacterium
GGCGACGGCATCTACAAGTCGATCGACGGCGGACGAAGCTGGAAGAACATGGGACTCAAGCAGTCCGAGCACATCGGCCGTGTCGTCATCGATCCGCGTAACTCCGATGTCGTTTACGTCGCGGCTCAAGGCCCGCTCTGGAAGAAGGGTGGTGATCGGGGCGTTTATAAGACAACTGATGGCGGAAAAACCTGGACGAAAATCCTTGGTGTCGATGATTGGACGGGCGCGAACGACATCCAGCTCGATCCCCGCAATCCCGACATTCTCATAGCAACTACATGGCAGCGGGAACGCCGAGTGTATGCGTTCGTCGCGGGCGGCCCGGGTTCAGCCGTATGGCGATCGACCGACGCCGGAAAAACATGGACCAAATCTCAGTCCGGTTTCCCGGACGTCGAACTCGGCCGCATCGGATTGTCGGTATCGCCGGCGAATCCGAGCGTGGTGTACGCGATCGCTGAAGCAGCCGACGGGAAAGGAGGATTCTTCCGCTCGCGCGACGGCGGTGCGAGCTGGGACAAGATGAGCGGCTATCAGTCGGGGAGTAATTACTACAACGAGATATTCGCCGACCCGAAAGATGTTGACCGCGTTTATGCGATCGAGCCGATCCTTCAGGTCACCGACGATGGAGGCAAGACTTTTCACCGCGTAGGCGAGCGCAACAAGCACGTTGACAACCACGTTGTGTGGATCGATCCCGAAGAAACGACACATCTCGTGATCGGATGCGACGGCGGCGTTTACGAAAGCTTCGACGGCGGCAAGAGTTATCGATACGTCGCGAACCTTCCCATCACGCAGTACTACCGCGTCGCGACGGACGAGTCAAAACCCTTCTATAGAGTATTCGGTGGCGCTCAGGACAATTTTTCAATTGGCGGTCCGTCGCGCACTCGCAACATCAGTGGAATCACCAACGCCGACTGGTTCATCACGTCCGGTGGTGATGGATTCGGAAGTGTCGTCGATCCGGTCGAGCCGAACACCATCTACGCCGAGTCGCAGTTCGGAAGCCTCTCGCGCTTCAATCTGAAGACGGGCGACGTGATGGGTATTCAACCGACTGAAGAGCCCGGCACTCCGGGGCCTCGATGGGGATGGGATTCGCCGCTGTTCATCAGTCCGTTCAATCACAATCGCCTGTACTTCGCATCGAACCGGCTGTTCATGTCGAACGATCGCGGAGATACGTGGAAGGTGATCAGTCCTGATCTGTCTCGTCTCATCGATCGCAACCGTCTCAAGGTGATGGATCACGTGATGGGACTCGGGGCAGTCTCAAAAAATGCATCGACAACGCTGTTCGGCGTCGTGTTGACCATCGCTGAGTCGCCGCTGAAGGAAGGTCTATTGTTCGCCGGCAGCGACGATGGAAAGATTAGCGTCAGTGAAAACGGTGGAGGCACCTGGCGATCGATCGATCATGTACCGGGCGTAGCGGACACCGCTCCTGTTTTCAAGATTCTTCCTTCGCAGCACGACGCGAACGTTGTCTACGCAGCGTTCAACAACCATCAGGCAGGTGACTTCAAACCGTACGTGATGAAGTCGAGCGACCTGGGTCGCACGTGGACGTCGATCGCCGGCAATCTTCCGGAAAAAGGAAGCGTGTACGCGT
>JBDUEH010000737.1:0-1622 GCA_040002555.1 Gemmatimonadales bacterium
GCTGGCACTGTCGGCCTGCGAGACCCTGACGTCCCTCCTCAACGCAGTATACCTCCGCACGCTACGAGCACTGCGGTACCCGCACTCACCGTCCCCTTTTTGGGTTGTAACAGTACGGAACTACGGGGAAACCCAGGAGGAGGGCTGTTGAGGCTTCGCAGGCCGACAGTGCCAGGAGTGAGGATTGTGTCCCGCGTCCGCGCTGCGGACGCGGCGCACAATTCTCACGACGCAGTTGATGCGGCCGAAGAAGCCTCAACAGCCCGACGACCCGTCGTTCCGCAAGCTCCTTTCATATTCCTTGCAGCATCCGGTATTGCCGCGTGATGTCACCGGCCAAACGTTCGGAGATGCAGATGGTTCGATGGGAATTGGTGTCTGGAGCGACCGAGAGTACGAGCGAGCCGGAAAGTACGGCGAGGAGAGTGAGCTTGGACATTTTCGAGGTCGAGTGATTGAGGAATGCTCTACTCTGACCTTTGCAGCGGAATCCGGATAGACGAAAATTGCGCGAGACCGCGCCTGAGGTTATTAGTAGCCACTTGCTACTAATAGGGACGGCTACAACCCCAACAATGCCGTCGGCTGCCGGATGAGCGCAGCAAACAGATCATCCAGGGTCGTCTCGGGATTCTCACACAAACCTTCATGCACCGGACCACTCTGAATCACATCGGACCTCGGCGCCGTCAGCCAGTGAAAACGTTCTGACGGAGGCGCGAGGGCAATCGGACCTGACGCTACATCGCCCGAACAGATCAACACGCAGGACTTTAGATAGCGCGACAGCAGCTCGATGTCGGTCCCTTCCATATGAGAGCGCAGATGATCTAGATCGGTGATGACGCGAGCGGCAATGAATTCAGTCGTTCGCGCATGCAGTACGATACCCACCGGAATGAACGTCCCGATATGGACGTGCGGCACCACTCGGAGCACCGCAAAGTTGTACGAGATCCATCCCGCCATTTCGGGATCAGCCGACGGCGGGGCCGCCCGGTTTATTGTCATCTGCGCGACGACACACGAAATGCTGGCGTTCGCGACGCCCGTTGCTGCGCGCTCTTCGCCTCTTCGACGAAAGCCCGCGGAGACTCGGCCCGCATCGTCAGATAGCGCGCGTACCTGTCACGAGCGGCCGCTGGCGTCGCGAAGTCGGACTTGATAGAAGCATCGGTCAATAACTCATCGGGTACTGCCTCAAGCGTCGCACAAATGGCATCAGCGCTCATCAAAGGCGCGAGCTCGGCGTCGGCACCATCAATGTCACCACTCTGCGTTAGCAGCACATGATCCTTGACGAGCTGGAACGGCGATCGCGTCCGCGCATCATCCACCGACGGCCAGTCGTGCTGCGCATACAACGCCGCGCCGTGATCGATGAGATAAGGTTGTCGATCCCAGATCATCAGATTGGGGTTGCGATGCGTGCGATCGGGATTCGACACGAACGCGTCGAACCACACGATGCGTGCGGCCAGCTCAGGAGTGATATACTCGGCCGCAGCGTTTCCGTCGAAGTTGAAAGCGCCGTCGAGGTACTTCGCTCCGACATTCACACCGTGACTCGCGCGAAGAAGATCCTGAATTTCCGGGTCAGGCTCAGTTCGTCCAAACGAATC
>JBDUEH010000738.1:0-1617 GCA_040002555.1 Gemmatimonadales bacterium
GACAGGGTTCTCGACGTCGGCGGCGGATGGGGCGCATTCACTGAGGCGGCTGGCAAGCGCGGCGTGCACGTGACATCGCTAACAATCTCGCGCGACTCGGAGAAGTTCATCAACGAGCTCATTGCACGCGAAAATCTCCCGTGCAAGGTCGTCTATGAGCATTTGCACGAGCACAAGCCGGCCGAGTTGTACGATGCGATTGCGATTCTGGGCGTGACCGAGCACCTGCCTGACTACGACGCATCGCTTGCGATTTACAAGTCGCTCCTCAAGCCCGGCGGAAAAGTCTATCTCGACGCATGCGCCAAGCGTCGCAAATACGATATCTCGAGTTTCCTGCGTAAGCACATCTATCCCGGCAACGGGTCGCCGATGTGCCTGCACGACTATCTCCGCGCCGTCGCGGAATCACCGTTCCAGGTCGAGGTGGTTCACGACGACCGTCACAGCTACGCGCTTACTGCACGCGCGTGGGCCGAAAGATTCGATGCAGCGAAAGACGAGATCGTCCGGCGGTGGGGACAGTCACACTTCCGAAAATTCCGTGTCTATCTCTGGGGCACTTACAACAGCCTCAAGCGCGACGACGTGCAGGCGTATCGCGTCGTACTTCAGCTACCCGCCGAAGCCACGTGAGCAGCCGAGCCACGGTTCGCGTGGTCTCTGTTGTAGTCGGAGCTTCCCTTCTCTCAACAGTCGCCGAATCACAACTGATCCGCTCGCGCTCGGCGGTCCCGGCACCCATCCTCTCGACTTTCGACTCCTCTAAGATTGGCGTCCTTCGCTACAGAATGATCGGTCCGGCGCGCGGAGGCCGCGTGACGACCGTAACCGGTGTCGCTCAGCAGCCGCAGACGTTCTACATGGGATCGACCGGTGGAGGCGTCTGGAAGACAACAGATTCCGGCGCATCGTGGGACAACATCTCGGACGGTTACTTCGCGTCCGCATCCATGGGATCTATCGACGTCGCCGATTCAGATCCGAATATCATTTACGCTGGCACGGGGTCGGATGCAATTCGGAGCAATGTTTCAATCGGCAAGGGCATCTACAAGTCGATCGACGCCGGCAAGACTTGGAACCACATCGGTCTCAATGGCGTTGGTCAGATCGGCTCGGTAAACGTTCATCCGACAAATCCCCAAATCGTATTCGTTGCGGCGATGGGAAACCCATTCAAGCCGACTGCCGAGCGCGGAGTCTATAGAACGCGCGACGGCGGACACACATGGCAGAAGGTCCTTTTCGTTTCCGACTCTACCGGTGCGGTAGACATCGAGCTCCAGCCAGGAAACCCAAATGTGGTTTACGCAGCGATGTGGAGGGCTGAGCGAAAGCCGTGGACGATCATCAGTGGTGCGCACGAGGGCGGTGTCTACAAAAGTTCCGACGGCGGCGACACATGGACGAAACTGACAAAAGGGCTTCCATCGGGTCTCGTTGGAAAAGCTGACTTTGCCGTATCCGCCGCGAAGCCCGACAGACTCTACGTGTTGATGGAAGCGAATCCTGGCGGCGGGCTCTATCGATCCGACGATGCCGGTGTGTCGTTCACGGCAATCGATACAGTCACAAGGGGAATCATCACGCGCCCGTTCTACTACACCAATCTCG
>JBDUEH010000739.1:0-1616 GCA_040002555.1 Gemmatimonadales bacterium
CGCGCCGGAAGGGCAGGCCGAGCGGAGATTGCAGCGAGCAGGTCGACGATGTCCGGATCGCATAGATGAGATGTCGCTCGGTCTTTGTTTACTCTTTCGGCGAGACGGAGAAAGGCATTCGCCGCGACGGGATGGTGTGTCCAGCGCCACGGTGCAGAGCGTGCAGGATCGTCGAGCAGGGCGTCGATTGTTGCTGCGGGAATGGTAACTCGGACGAGTTTCGCGCTGGTGAGGAAGTCGTCGGCGTGCACGACACCCGGATCCTTGACGACGACGCTCAGCGGGCCGGCTGACTCTGTCGTGTGGCCCACTGTTTCGGAAAGCCGGCCATACAGGACCAGACTCATATGAAGCACGTCATGTTGATGCTTCGGATGGCGAGTTCCGGCGGAGTATACGTTCGAGTCAAAGGTAAGTGAGTCCGTCATCGGCTTCCTTACGCGACTTTAGATTGCCGAGTTACGATATGAATGAAGTTGGGGCGCTACACCACGCTCGAGCCTTTTCCTGACGAAACCCTGAGACTTTCTGACTTCATCCATGAGTCGTGCTGAGCCCGGAAGCGCGAGCTCACATAGAGCATCGCGTTAGAATGAACAAATGCCCGACAAATCGAGTTCAGTTTGGTGCCTGTTGGCTTAGCTGAGCCGAATGCGCCTCTAGCGCGATTCTCGCAGTACCCGGTGCGCGATGGTAATAAAAGAAATAAGCATCCGTTTCACGGAATTAGTTGAAGATCTTCGCAAGAAAGAAGACCAGCTCGCCCTCGTACTTAGCCTCGTCATCGGTGCGGTCGTTGGCGCGATCGTGGTCGCTTTCATCCTCCTCACCGGGCGCCTCGCCGCACACATGTATCCCGCCGGCGGCGAGGGATGGCGCCGAATCCTCGTCCCCACATTCGGCTCACTCCTCACTGGCTTTCTGCTGTTCAAGTACTTCCCGGGAGCGCGCGGAAGCGGAATACCCCAGACTCGCGCCGCAATCTTCATTCACGACGGACGCATTTCGCTGAAGACGGTCATCGGAAAATTCCTCTGCTGCTCGACTTCGCTCGCCAGTGGTATCGCTCTCGGTCGCGAAGGGCCGTCGGTTCAGATTGGCGCCGGAGTCGCATCCGTTATCGGTCAGCGGTTTGGCCTGAGCCGGGAACAAATCCGCTGGCTCGTTCCAGTCGGTGGCGCCGCTGCTCTTGCCGCTGCGTTCAATACTCCGATTGCGGCCGTTCTCTTTTCGCTCGAAGAGATCATGGGCGACCTCCACACACCGATACTCGGGTCAGTCGTGTTGAGCTCGGCCACCTCGTGGATGGTCCTGCACCTGTTCCTCGGCGACAACCCGCTCTTCCATGTCGCGCCTTACCAGCTCGTGCATCCAAGCGAGCTCCTTCTCTACGCACTGCTCGGAATCATCGGCGGATTTGCGTCCGTGATTTTTGTGAAGTTGTTGCTCGCGCTGCGGGAGCGCTTCATGCGGTTGCCGAAGAAAACAGTCTGGCTTCAGCCCGTTGCGGGCGGACTGACTGTTGGAATCATGGGATATTTTGTTCCCGAAGTTCTCGGAGTCGGCTACGATCAGGTGGACAAGGTGCTGGCCGGCAACGTGGTGATCTACGTAGT
>JBDUEH010000740.1:0-1604 GCA_040002555.1 Gemmatimonadales bacterium
GCGGCGCATGAGTTCAACGCGCCATCTCCCGGCGACACCGTCAACTCGATCGCTACCGCCTGGTTTCGAGCGAGGACCGTGCGCAATCCGGAATCCGCGACCGAAGACACCGGTTGGATGGCGCCGCTCGCCGCAAAGGTATTCGACAACTCGCCTGCCGCTCTCACCCGATGGCATCGGTACGAGGACAGCGTTCTCGCCGTTCTCACGAAAATCGATACGATCCCATTGGTTGGAAAGCCTGAATGGACAACATACGGAATTCTCCGCTACGATCTCGAGTCGAGCATCGGCTTGCGCATCTGCCGCGGTGAGCTCTGGAGTGTCAACTCGTATGTCGCGGGCTGGCAGCAGGGATATACGGACGTCGCAACACAGCAGCGGGTCGGAACTCCGGCGCGCCGAGCGGCCGCGCTGGCACGAGCTCGCGCACTTCCTGGCTTCATCGGTAACGAGATCATCAACCTCCGGAAAGGGGTGAAGCTCGGATACACTGCGCCAGACGTAATAGTCCGCAACGTCATGAGGCAGGTCGAGGATCTTTCATCGGGCGCTCCCGAAACCTCGCCCTTCTACTCTCCCGCACGGCGCGATACCGCGGCAGCCGCTGCCGAATTCCGAAAGCAGCTCGCCGCCGAGATCGCGAATGAAATAAATCCCGCGATCAAACGCTACCGCGACTACCTCGCGAACGAGTATCTCCCGAGAGCAAGAAAATCACTCGGCGTCTCAGCAAATCCCCATGGCAGAGAATGCTATCGCGCGGTGACTCGCTCCTTCTCGACGATCGACATTCCTCCCGATTCAGTCTTCGCCCTGGGCGCAAGAGAAATGCGAAAGCTCGACAGCGCCATGCACGAGATTGCACGTCGTGATTTCGACACCGATGATCTTCCGGCGCTTCTGGCGCGATTCAAGACTGACTCCCGGTACACATTCCGCAGCCGGCAAGCTGTCATCGACACATCACAGGCGGCGATCGACAGAGTGACGGCCAAACTGCCTCAATGGTTCGGCTTACTTCCCACATTTGCTGTCGTCATCGAGCCGTACCCGGAATTCCGCCAGCGCGCGGGCGCTCCGGGACAACTCAATGCCGGCGCACCGAATGATCGGCCATCGGTTTTTCTGATCAACACGTGGGATCCGGAGCATAAGAGTCGCTCTGATATCGAGGCCACTGCATTCCATGAAACAGTTCCCGGACATCACCTGCAGATCTCGATAGCACGTGCGAAAAAAGATCTCCATCCTTACGTGCAGCGATTCTTTAACTCAGGCTTTGGTGAAGGATGGGCACTGTATTCAGAAATGCTCGCTGATGAGATGGGAGTCTATTCCTCGCCAATGACAAGAATGGGAATGCTGGGAAGCCAGGCATTCCGCGCCGCGCGCTGCCTCATCGATGCGGGCATTCACACAAAGGGATGGACGCGTGAGCAGGCGATCGACACGCTTGCTGCGCATACCACTATGAGCCGCAGCATCGTCGAGGGCGAGATCGATCGCTACATCTCGTGGCCGGGCCAGGCGCCATCATACATGATCGGTCGAACGGAGATCATGAGTCTCCGCTCGATGGCGAAAGAGAGGCTCGGCAACAA
>JBDUEH010000741.1:0-1603 GCA_040002555.1 Gemmatimonadales bacterium
GCACTGGAGTGGCATGTTCGATTCGAAGACGCGCACCGTTGTAATTGTTGGTGCGCAGTGGGGCGATGAAGGAAAAGGGAAGCTCGTCGACGTGCTCGCTGAAAAAGCGGACTGGGTCGTTCGATATCAGGGCGGAGCCAACGCCGGACACACCGTCCACATCGGCGACAAGTCGTTCGTGCTGCATCAGATCCCGAGCGGGATCATGCATCCCGGCGTCCGGTGCGCGATTGGAAACGGTGTCGTTCTGGATCCGGACACACTCTTCACCGAGATCGATGAGCTGATAGCGGACGGTGTTGACGTGCAGGGTCGCTTGTACGTAAGCGACCGCGCGCACCTTGTGCTTCCATATCACAAGATGGTCGACGGGCTCTCGTCAGCGAGCAAGGAGATCGGTACTACCGGTCGCGGGATTGGCCCTGCCTACGAGGACAAGATCGGGCGCCGCGGGGTACGCGTGCTCGACTTACGTCACGTCGATCGCCTCAGGGATCTTGTCGAGAGAGGCGTCAGCCATGCGAACGCACTTCTGACGTCCTTTGGAGTTACGGAGAGGGCCGATG
Source organism: Gemmatimonadales bacterium (assembly GCA_040002555.1). Classification (GTDB taxonomy): domain Bacteria; phylum Gemmatimonadota; class Gemmatimonadetes; order Gemmatimonadales; family Gemmatimonadaceae; genus UBA4720. Next base: position 567 of record JBDUEH010000741.1, read on the forward strand.
TCGACTCGACGATGAAGCTGCTCGAGCGACTGGCGCCAAGACTTCTTCCGATAACTGAGGATGTGGGTCTCGTCATCCATCGCGCCATCAAACAGGGCGCGAATGTTTTGCTCGAAGGTGCACAAGGCTCGCTGCTCGACATCGATCACGGTACGTATCCGTTCGTGACGTCGAGCAGCACTACATCAGGCGGGGCGGCGATCGGTGTCGGCATCGCACCGACCGCGATTCATGCCGCTCTGGGAATTGTGAAGGCCTATACGACCCGCGTCGGCTCCGGCCCGTTTCCGACCGAGCTCGAAGAGCCGCTTAACTCCGAGATGCGCCGTCTCGGCAACGAGTTCGGTGCGACGACCGGCCGTCCCCGCCGTTGTGGCTGGTTCGACGGCATCGTCGTTCGCTACGCAGCACGTGTCAACGGACTCACGGGTCTGGCGGTAACCAAGCTCGACGTGCTCGACACGTTCGACAAAATCGCCCTCTGCACCGGTTACAAAGTTGGGAACGATCTGTACACTGAATTTCCAGGCGATCTCGCGGCACTCGACGGGGCACAACCTCAATACGAGTGGATGGACGGCTGGCAAAAGGATACATCAACTTCCCGATCACTCGACGAGCTTCCTTCGCCAGCGCGACAATACCTGGACCGAATTCAAGAAATCGTCGAGACGCCTATCTCGCATGTGAGTGTAGGTACTCGTCGCGATCAGATCATCTCGGCTTCCTAACTGCCGGGTCCAGAAGCCGTTGAGCTGGCTCTGAGACGACGAGCAAAGATTCGCTAGCTCGCAGACTTAAATGAGAGGGGTAGACCCCCTCTTTTGCTATATTTAGCAGCTTATGCCGAATCACCCCGATGTGATAGAAAAACTCGTGTCGCTGTGCAAGCGACGCGGTTTCGTCTTCCAATCTTCAGAGATATACGGTGGCACCGGGTCCGTGTGGGACTACGGGCCGCTTGGCGTTGAATTGAAGAAGAATCTTCAGGAGCGCTGGTGGAAGGCGATGGTGCGCTCGCGCTCGGATATCGAAGG
>JBDUEH010000742.1:0-1597 GCA_040002555.1 Gemmatimonadales bacterium
GTCTTGTACAGGAACCATCCCAGCCAGACGCTTTCTCCCTTTCCGCCGACGCCAACGCGGTTCATTCCGTCGTTCCAGTCGCCGCCACCGATCAGCGGAAGTCCATGAACTCCCGACGTAGATGCACGACGCAACGCCTGCAGAGCGTGACCGTAGACAGTGTTCGTCTTCGACGAGATATCCGGAACGCCGTAGATCTCATCTTCTTCAGGTTCGAGGAGCGGCGAGCTGACGTACGTCGTGACTTCATCGAGAATCGACTTGTCGCCCGTCACGCGGATGTAGTGATTGAGAACGAAAGCCAGCCAGATCAGATCATCGGCGAAGTGAGTGCGCACTCCCCTGCCGCTGTCGGGATGCCACCAATGCTGTACATCGCCTTCTTCAAACTGTCGCGACGAGGCGAACAAGATGTGCTCACGCGCGAGCCTTTGTTCGGCGTAAACGAACGCCATCGAATCCTGGAGCTGGTCGCGAAAGCCGTATGCGCCGCTGGACTGATAGAGAGCGATGCGTCCCCACATGCGACACGACAGCGCCTGGTACAACGACCAGCGGTTGACGATCAGATCAAAGGTCGGTTCTGGCGTTGCAACAGTGATTTTGCTCAGCCGCTTGTCCCACGCCGTGATCGATCGATCCAGCCCTCTGCCAGCTTCTCCGGGTTCCCTATAACGACTGGCAAGCGCGAGTGCGTTGTCTCGGCCCACCGCTGACCCCAGCACAATGCAAATCTCTCGCGTCTCGCCCGGCGCAAGAGTGATCGCCATCTGCAACGCCGCACACGGCTCGGGATAACCATCCGAGCTGCCATCCAGCTTGTCACCGCGAAGCCCAGCGGGTGACGCCAGAGCGCCGTTCCGACCGATGAAGCTCCTACGATTCGACGTGTAGCCGGTTAACGTTTCACTTATTGCCGAAAAAGCGACCTGTTCAGCGTAGTCCGGCTCAAACTTGTTCGACGCGAGCATCGTGCTTTGGTCTTCCAGCACCTCGACTTGAACGTGCCCCTGCGCTTGCTCCCGGTCGGTGCCGAGCAGCCAGTCTACATAACTCGTGACCACAAGATTTCTTGCGCGCGAGCCCGCGTTCGTAATCGCCAGCAGCTGGATCTTCACCGGATCCGTCTCGGCCATTCCCACTCGGAGGTTCGTTATGATGCCATCGTGCGCATGGTCAAAGACTGTGTAACCGGCGCCGTGACGCGTTGTGTACGGCGTTGATTCCCGGATTGGCGCAGGCGTGGCCGTCCATAGATCGCCGGAGTCGGTGTCACGAAGATAGATGCATTCGCCCGACGCATCGCAGACCGGATCGTTTTCCCATGGAGTCAGTCGGAAGAAGCTGCTGTTGACGGCCCATGTGACCCCCATCCCGCTCTCGCTCGACATGAAACCGGCGGACGGATTTGCGATGACATTGGTCCAGGGAGTCGGCGGCAGTTCCTCGCCGCTGAGCCGAATCTCGTATTCATTCGCCGAGTTGAATCCGCCGATGCCGTTGAAGCAGCTGAGATCAGGGGCTTCTGGATTCTCAGACATTGGCGATATCGTCGAGTGTCTGCCGGTCGCAGTCGATCTGAATTCTCGCCACCGCT
>JBDUEH010000743.1:0-1596 GCA_040002555.1 Gemmatimonadales bacterium
ATCCGAAAGTCATCTGGCATGACGATCACGGCATGTCAGGCGACGAAATGATGGACCACGATCACGACTGAGCTTTCGCGAATTTCGGAAGCTCGGGGTGACGCTTCAGAAATTCGACGTAAAGGTTCGAATCAGTGTAATCGCGCATGTCGCAGATCTTCCCATCGCGAAATCGCATCACGACACACGTTCGCTGGTCCATCACGTCATCGGGTGCGCTCTTGAGCCAACTCTTCTCGCGAATCTCGACAGTTACGATGTCGTCGCCCGATTTCCAGTCACGCCAGGCTTCCTCGTAGCCCCAGTCCGCTGCTCCCAGTCCAAACTCGCGGTCGTTGAAGCACTTCACGATCGCCTTCGGGCCCTTCCACGTTCCGCCAATTCTCGCGGGACCGGCAACCCAGTAAGTCGCATCATGGGCGAAGTAGCTCTCAACCTCTTCCATACGTCCAGCGAAGAGGGCAGCTTCGTATTTCTTCGCGATCATCATGTTGTCGGTCATGCCATTACCTCGCCTGGACGTTCCATTGGTTGCGCCTTTCGACCGGTGCGTTCCATCGGCTGCTCGATGAGACTGCTGCTGGCATCCACAACTTTCCACATCACCAGCGAGCGCGAAGCAAGATCTTCAGCTGCCGACTTGAGCGCACTACTCGCTTTGACTTTTCTGACGTTGTTTTCCATATCCTCCGCATCCCAGCCGCGACTGTGCGCTATGAACGGGAACTGCGGGAACATGAAGCCCAGCTCCGACCAGAACGTCAGCAGGCCGCCTGCAACTTCCTGCACGTTGTCCTGGCCACCGGTGATGATAAACGATGCAACCTTGTTTTTGATGAGCACGTTATCAGCAATCGTCACCTGATTTTGAACGCAATTGAGACGCTCGGCCATCTTGAAATAGAGCGACGACGCTTTCCCCCAGCGTATTGGCGTGCCGATGATGACGACATCGGCCCAATGAACGAGACCTTCGTAAACTGCAGCGAGCTGGTCGCCGGGATCGCGTTCAGTAATGGCGCACGGCCATGTACACGCTCGCGCTGCTTTCGAGTAGTTGCCTTCGCAATGACGAAACGCGAGATCGCGAAGCCGAATCAGCTGAGTGTCGGCCCCTTCCGCCTTTGCCTTGGCAAGCGCGTGATCGAGAAGGGCGTCTGATGTAGAGAAGCGCGGATTCTCTCCGTCCATTCCTGTAGTGGAGATGCCAAGCACACGAGGTGGTGAGCCGGCCGGCTTGATGTGTTCGTCGAGCAGATGCGATGGCTTGTGTGAGATGAGTCTCGCGGGCATAGTCGGCGGAGTGGCGACGTAGACATCGCCGTTTCTCTCCTCGAGGGAAAAGACCGGCACTTGCTCCTCGTCGTAGCCCATCGGCCCTTTGCCGGTGACGACGCTGTATTCCCAACCGTGCCACGGGCATTGAATGAACTCGCCGCGAAGGTGTCCCTCGCAAAGAGGTCCGCCCTTGTGATTGCAGCGGTTCCCTATCGCGCGAAACTTTCCCTCGTAGCTGAAGATCGCGATCGAGTACTCGTCGCAATTCACTGAGAACGGCGCGCGACTGCTGAGCTCATCGCGTGAACCAACTCTGTG
>JBDUEH010000744.1:0-1593 GCA_040002555.1 Gemmatimonadales bacterium
CCGCACGCTGCTCGATTGGAATCGTGAATGGATCGACCTTGAAGTCGCTCTTCCACGTTGCGTTTGGATACGCCTGGGTCGGCGCGAGCACAACTGGCTGGTCGCGAGCGATTCGATTTGCCTTTGCGATCGCAACAGCTTCGCGGGCCGCGGCGGCAACGCCGTCCTTCGTCAGCACTTTAGTCGCTCCGAAGCCCCACGTTCCATCGACCAATGCACGAACGCCGGCACCGATCGAATCGGTATCGGCGGTCTGCACGATTTGCTGCTCACGCGTGAATACGATGCTGTTGCGATAGCGTCCGATGCGTACATCGGAATAGCTTGCACCCGCACTCTTTGCGGTGTTGATCGCGACCATCATCAGGTCGCGGACGGTGTCTTCGGCGGGCATTTCGTCCGCGCCTCGAGGCACGCCGATCAAGCCCGACATCGCGTCGGCCGGATTGAACGCTCCGGCAGCAGCCATGGCGGCAGCCGCCATTCCGCCCTGCTTGAGGAAGTCTCGCCTTGTTTTCACTGGTTTCGTGGTTGAGGTGGCAACCGACGTACAGCGACTGACTTGGTCAGTGCGTACGTCATGCGCGGCCAGTAAAAGACCTCGCATGATGCTGCGACACAGGATGTGCCTCAGCGAATATCGGAACAGGCACCCGGGGCCGCAATCGGGACTCCCTCGCATAACCTCGTGTAAGGCCTGATCTTACAAAAGAATTACAGTTTGGTGTCGCCACTTTTCGAGGGAGAGAGGCGTAGCTTTCGCATCAGATTCAGCAGCTAACCAGAGGCAAATGGCTCTACAGTCAGTCACAGCGAAATCGCTCGAAATGTCCCGCGAGGACCTCCTCGAAGCCGCGGCCCGCCTCCGGGCCGAGGTCGCCAAGAGGATTGTAGGTCAGGAAGTCGTCATCGAGGAAATCCTCATGGCACTCCTTGCCGGCGGACATGCGCTCTTGGTCGGAGTTCCCGGACTCGCCAAGACACTGATGATTCGAAGCGTCAGTGAGGCCATGGACCTCGACTTCCGCCGAATTCAGTTCACCCCCGATCTCGTACCGAGCGACATCACCGGCACCGAGATCATGGAAGAGGACAGCGCCACCGGCGCTCGCTCTTTTCGTTTTGTCAAAGGCCCGATCTTCGCCAACATCGTTCTTGCTGACGAGATCAACCGTGCACCGCCGCGCACGCAAGCCGCACTTCTCGAAGCCATGCAGGAGCATCGCGTCACCGCCGCCGGCGAAACGATGCAACTGCCGGAGCCGTTCTTCGTCCTCGCAACTCAGAACCCCATCGAGCAGGAAGGCACGTATCCGCTTCCCGAAGCTCAGCTCGACCGCTTTCTCTTTGACGTTCGCGTTGGATATCCCGACGAAGAAACAGAAATCGGGATTCTTCGCTCAACGACAGGAAGCGATTTCGAGCCGCTTCGTCCGGTAATCAGCGGTCCCGAGACTCGCGCGCTTCAGCGTCTCGTCCGCGACATTCCCGCCGCCGATCCAGCTCTTCGGTTTGCAGCCCGACTCGCTCGTGCAACACGTCCCGCCGAATCCGAAGCGTCGGAGATGGTGAAGAAGTACGTCCGCTGGGGAG
>JBDUEH010000745.1:0-1592 GCA_040002555.1 Gemmatimonadales bacterium
AGCGGATTCAGCACGTTCATCGAGGCCCGATTCCACAACGTCTTCACGGACGGCAGTTCGACGAGATTCGTTCCGGTTTCGGTCGGAATCATGTTCAGATAGCTCACTCGGGCTGACAAAGGCCGGCGCCGAAAGCGCCGGCCTTTGTTGTTCTTGAGCCATATTTCCTGCTCATCTCCAAGGGGACTCAGTGAAGACAGGTCATGTATGGTTGCTTGCCGCAGTTACCGCCGCGTCGTTGATCGCGGGGAACAGTGCTTTTGCGCAGGCGAGAATTCAGGTCGGCTTGTACGCAGGTGCCTCAAAGCCAACGGGCACTTTGAGTGACCAAGTCGATCTTGGCTACCATGGTGGTGCGTTTGGAACGTTCAAGGTCACATCTCAGTTCGGCGTCCGAGTCGATGGAGCGTACAACTATTTCGGCTCGAAGGATTTCCCGCTGGACGCAACGACGACTGCAACGTCGAAAACCACTCTCTCCTTCGCTACGCTGAATGCGCAGTACGATCTTGGCGAAGAGGTCGTCATGGCACCAGGCGGCGGCGCGCTGCCGTACATCTCCGGCGGCGTCGGCGCTTATCGTTTCTCATTCGATGACGCGTGCACCGGCACCGGCTGCGGGGGGATCACGTTTGCCCCTTCGTCCGAGACTCATTGGGGCCTGAACGTGGGTGCCGGTTCGGTTTTCCACCTGTCGTCTTTCACACCGTTTGTTGACATTCGCTACCACTCCATATTTCCCAGGAGTGGACAGTCAGGACGAGTAAGCATGTTCCTCGCCTCGGTAGGATTGCGATTCCCGTAAAAACCTTCGACGTCGCCTTCGATCCACAGTACGGATTCTGCCCAAGAGTCAGGCATGCCTAAATACCTCGGTGCACACACGATCAACAACGGTGGGATTCACATGGCTGTGAAGAGAGCCGGCAATGCGGGTATGACCGCAATGCAGCTCTTCACGGCGATTCCCAAATACTATGGCGACAAAGTCTCGATAAAGCCTGAGCGAGTCGAGCGATTCAAGTCAGCGCTCGCCGAGACGAAGATCAAGCCGGAGAACGTGGTGGTTCACGCCGCGTATGTGCTGAGTGTCGCGACGCCGGATGAGGACAAGTGGATTCGCGCCGCGGGTGGTCTCGCGAAAGAAATGGAACGGTCGAGTGCGATCGGAGCCGGCCAGGTCTGCTTCCACCCGGGATCTGCTGGGGACAGCGAGCGTTCGGAATCGGCGAAGCGAATTGCGGCCGCGATGGTTCAGGCACTCAAGGCGGCCGATACCAACACCAAGCTGCTTATCGAAAACACCGCCGGTGCGGGCCGCACCATGGGGAAAACGGCGGACGAGATCGCCGACATTCTCTCTCACATTCCGAAAGGACTGCGCGCGCGGACCGGGTACGGCCTCGATACTTGTCACCTCTTTGCATCGGGTTACGAGATCACGCACTCGAAGGAAATGTTCAAGGCGATCATCGACGACTTTGAGGAGAAGACCGGCGAGCCGCCGTCGTTCTTTCATCTAAACGACAGTGAAGGCGCTCTAGGATCCAATAAAGACAGGCATGTACTGATTGGTGACGGCGCCATAGGGG
>JBDUEH010000746.1:0-1592 GCA_040002555.1 Gemmatimonadales bacterium
AATAGGTGTACAACAGTGAACAGGTATCCGCTACACCCGCATACGCCCGCGCATATTCGGGATCGATGTCGATCGCACGGTTGAACATCTGCCTGGCGTACTCGAGACTTTTCCTGCGAAAGTGATGGAAGTACTGCCTGCCGCGCAGATAGTAGTCGTATGCCTTCACGTCCACTGCGTGGGCCTTCTCTATCTGCTTCTTCTCGTCTTCGCTCAGGATAACGCGCAGCGCTTTCACGATCGCCTGAGAGATGTCGTCCTGAATCGCAAAGACGTCCTCCATCTCGCGGTCGTATCTCTCTGACCAGAGCTGATATCCATCCGCCACGTTGATCAGCTGAGCAGTGATGCGAAGCTTGTTGCCCATCTTTCGCATGCTGCCTTCGAGGACGGTCGACACTTTTAGCTTCTTTCCAATCTCGCCGATGTCCTCGTTTTTTCCCTTGAAGGCAAACGACGAAGTGCGCGATGCCACCCTCAGCGATTGAATCTTCGACAGCGCATTGATGATCTCGTCGGCCATTCCATCGGTGAAGTACTCGCTGTCCTGATCCGCACTGAGATTCGCGAACGGCAAAACCGCGACGGACTTGGCGGCCGAGACGACGGAAACAGGAATCGATTCGGTGTTGGTGGGCGTGGCGACGTTTCCTGAAGCGAGCGCCTGACCGAATTGCGCTGTGGTCGAATACCTTTTTTCCGATTCGGTGCTCATGGCCCGGCCGACTGCCTTCTCGACACTTTCGGGCACAGTGCTGCGCAGAGTGCGTAGCAGCTTTGGCGTTTCGGAGAATCGCTTCGACATTACCGCTTGCGGCGTCGCGCCCGAGAATGGCCTCTCTCCGGTGATCATCTCATAGACGACACACGCCAGACTGTACTGATCGCTTTTCCCATCGAGATTGGTTTCCCCTGCGGCCTGCTCCGGGCTCACATACGCAGGGGTGCCCACCATCATTCCAGTCATGGTGAGCGTTTCACTGCCCGCGGCACTTACCGCCTTTGCGATGCCGAAATCCATCACCATCGCTTCACCTTCATACAACATCACGTTCTCGGGCTTGATGTCGCGATGCACAACGTTCTGCCTGTGTGCGTAGTCGAGAGCCGATGCTATCGCGCGACCGTGATGCACCGCCTCGTCAATCGAAAGCTGTTGCTCGCGATCCAGCTTTTCTCTTAACGACTCTCCCTCGACATACGGCATTACGTAATACAGAAAATCATCTGCTTCACCTGAATCGAAGAGAGGCAGGATGTGCGGATGATTCAGCCGCGCAGCAACTTTTATCTCACGGAGGAACCGATCGGATCCGAGCGACGCAGCGAGGTCGGGATGCAAAACCTTGAGCGCGACCACCCGATCATGCTTCATGTCCTGAGCCAGATAAACAGTGGCCATCCCACCTTTGCCCAGCTCGCGATCGATAGTGTACGACTGCGACAACGCGGACCGAAGCTTCTCGATTGGAAGTGCTGACGCCTGCGCCATCAGATTGCGTCCACTATCGCCTGATATTTCGGGCTGCTGCGGAGAGGTTTCAGATCCGGATCGTTGTCGATCCATTCGCGATGACCGAATCCCTTTTCCA
>JBDUEH010000747.1:0-1592 GCA_040002555.1 Gemmatimonadales bacterium
GAATGATTCGGAATGGGCGAGGATTGATGCCGCCGTACAATCGAATCGAGGAGCCTGATCGGTGGGACGTCGTGAACTATCTGCGCGGGTTGCAGGGTAGGGCAGGGCAGGAAGTCCCAACTGGAGCGCTTGCCGCTCCAGGAGTAACTGGCGACAAGCTCTACGGATATAGCAGAACCGGCCCGACGCGCATGCCGCCGTTCATGAATTCGCGCGGCGAGATCGCGGGCAGCGGAATGCATGCTGCTGCGGGATCCATGGTTCCGGTTGTGCCGCCTGCTGCCGATTCGGCCAAGCCAGCGACAGATACAACGAAGCGGGGAACCACCAAGTGAGTCACGAACACATTCACGTGCCGACACGCGAGGAGATTCTCGCCGGTACTTCGAAGCCGCTGCCGAAATCGCTCAAGACTATCTCGCTCGTACTCGCCGTCGTCGGAGTCGCCGTATTCGTAATCGGCGCAATGATGGGCGTGGACAGAGTGTGGCAAGCCATGCTGGTCAACTGGCTCTACTTCACGACGATTTCATCTGCCGGCGTGATGTTCGTAGCGGTGCAGCGAATCACGACGGCGCGCTGGTCGCGCTCGGTGATCCGGCTGCTCGAAGGTTATGTGGCGTTTCTACCAGTCGCGTTCGTCCTGCTCATCGTCATTTTGCTCGGGAGGAATCACATCTTCCCGTGGACGCACATGGAGCTCGACATTCCGGAGAAGCGGATCTATCTCAATCCGTCTTTCCTGATTCCGCGAAGCCTCATCGCGTTTGGAATCATCCTGACCTTGAGCGTATGGTACATCTACACAACCGTTCGCCTCGACGTCGGTCTCGTTCCAGAAGCCGGAGCAGCGTGGGCGAAGGGTCTTCGAGAGAGAATGCGCAGGGGATTCAAGGATGAGCGGCGCGAGATTCACTCTACGCATTCGCTACAGGGGCGTCTTGCAGTATTTCTCGGATTCTCGTTTGCCTTCGGTTGGATTGTACTGGCGTGGGATCTCTCGATGTCGATCGATCCGCATTTCCAGAGCACGATGTACGGCTGGTGGGTGTTCATGGGCGGGTGGGTTGCAGCTCTCGCGAGCTTCACGGTATTGACTATCGCGTGGCGGCGTTACCTCGGCAGTTACGACCTGATCACGGAGAAGCATTTCCACGATCTCGGCAAGCTGTGTTTCGCGTTCACAGCGTTCTGGGGATACATCACGTTCGGCCAGTACCTGGTCATCTGGTACGGGAACCTGGGTGAGGAGACTCACTGGGCGCGTCTGCGCCTGATTCAACCTTGGCTGCCGCTCACGCTCGTGACTGTTACGCTCATGTTCGGTCCGTTCTTCGGATTGATGTCGCGCGCGGCCAAGGTTTACCTGCCAACAATGGCGCTATTCGCGATGTTCACCGTGTGCGGACTCTGGTTCCACAGATACCTCGAGATCTATCCGTCGATCTACTTCAAGTCGACGGGCGTTCCCCTCGGCCTTTGGGAGATTGGCGTTACGCTCGGATTCCTCGGCACCTGGGGTTTCTGCTATATGTCCTTCATGGACGCATTCCCGCGAATGCGCGTTGTGCTGATGACGTCGCCTTATCGCG
>JBDUEH010000748.1:0-1588 GCA_040002555.1 Gemmatimonadales bacterium
TCGCTCGACGACGCCGTGAAAATGGCGGAAGGTCAGAGCGAAGCAGTGAGCATCGCCCGCGCCGGCGTTCAACGCACCGAGGGCCAGGTCCTTCAGGCGCGGAGCCAGTACTTTCCCCAAATCAACGGCTCGGGCAGTTACACGCGTACGCTCAAGTCTCAGTACTCGGGATTCGGCGGCAGCTCGACAGCCGACACGACCACCAAAGTCGTGTCGCCGGCTGGTCCCTGCGACGCTTACCTGAAAGATGCGACCGCCAGCACCGCTGACAGACTCTTCGGGCTCGAGCAGTCGTCGCGATGCTCACTCGGACTCAATCCGTTCGCGTCGTTGAGCAGCCTCCCGTTCGGTCAGGCAAACGTGTACAACCTGGGCCTGTCGTTCTCGCAATCGCTCTTCACGGGCGGACGAGTCGGCGCACAGAATTCCGCTGCAGCCGCCAGCGGACGCTCAGCGAAGATCGAGCTCACGGCGCAGCGCGCTCAGATAATCCTCGACGTAACGCAGGCGTACTATGACGCGGCACTCGCGGACAGGCTCGTTGCCATCACCGACGCATCATTCAAGCAAACCGAAAACGTTCTTCAGCAGGTCAAGCTCAACAAGAACGTCGGCAACGTGTCTGAATTCGAATTGCTTCGCGCGCAGGTAACGCGCGACAACCAGCGCCCTCAGGTGATTCAGCGTCGGAGCGACCGCGAAGTTGCGTACCTGCGCCTGAAGCAGCTGTTGAACATTCCGCTTGAGCAACCGATCGCGCTCACCACTTCGATTGAAGACACTTCCGGACTGCCCGCGGGAATTCACATGGCAGGTCTCAACGTCACATCATTCGAAGCACCCGACACCGCTACCTCCAACCGCGCCGCAGTGCGACAGGCATCTGAAGCCGTACATGCGCAGCAGCAGCTCCTTACTGTAGCGCGGTCCGAGCGGCTGCCGTCCGTTTCGCTCACCTCGCAATACGGTGGCGTCGCTTACCCGAGTAACGGAATTCCTGGAAAGAGCGACTTCAGGGCCAACTGGACCGTCGGGGTAGCCGCATCGATTCCGATTTTCACTGGCGGCAGAATTCGCGGTGACGAAATGATCGCCCAAGCCAATCTGGCCGAGTCGCGCGCGAGACTTCAGCAGGTGCGGGAGTTTGCGGCTCTGGATGCTCGCGTCGCCATGAACGCGCTGAACCAGGCCAACGCTGCGTTCGAAGCGAGCCGGGGAACCTCGGATCAGGCGACGAAGGCATACTCAATCGCCGAAGTCAGGTACAAGGAAGGAATCTCGACGCAGCTCGAGCTGAACGATTCGAGAATTCTTCTCGAGCAGTCAAACGCAAACCGCGCACTGGCCGCGCGCAATCTTCAGATCGCCCGAATGAAGCTCGCACTGCTTTCCAATCTTCCGCTCCAGGGCGGAACGTCGGCGCAGAGCGCTGCACAGTCGCAGACACAGACGCAGCAGTCCACTCAGCAGTCCGCGCCTGGCAGTCAACAGTCAGCAGTAAGCAGTCAGCAACCAGCAGCTTCCGCCAATCAGCAAATACCCCCCGCACTCTAACACATGAAAGACATACACAGAGCCGGTTCGATGA
>JBDUEH010000749.1:0-1585 GCA_040002555.1 Gemmatimonadales bacterium
CTCCGGGTTGTCTTTGCACCCAGCGGTTACCACCGCAGCAAGTGCAAAAGCAGCGAATTTTCTCATCGTTGCGTTATCTCGGTGGTTAGAAAGTTGTGTGAACAGAGAAGTAGAACGTGCGGCTTGGCGGATACGGAGTTACGTCCTGGAATCTGCCGAGCGGCTGGTTGGAGAAATTCGAGACTTCGGGATCGAGACCCGTGTACGGCGTCCACGTCTTGAGGTTGCGGCCGCTGATCTCGATGCTGGCGTTGCTGACCTTGCCCGTGAAGAGACGTTCGCGCAGGCCTGCCGGAATTTCATAGGAGACACCGATTTCCCGGATCTTGAGGAAGGTTGCCTGTTCTGCATAGACGGCCTTGCCTGCGGCGAAATCAGCGCCTCGCTTGTTACCGACCGCCGTGTCTGCAAGCAGACCTTGGTCGAAATAGTTGTTCGTCAGGTTGATGACTTTTCCGCCCTTGCGCCAATCCATCAAGCTCGTGAGGCGAAGCGGTCCAAAGGTGAAGTCGTTGCTGAATCCCATCGTGAAGTCAGGATTTCCGTCTCCGACAAACTTCGTGATGCGATTGGCCGAGGAGCACGTTCCAGTGGCTGAAAGAGCCAGGCAACCGTTGACCGCCTGAATCACTGACGGTGACTCGCCCTTCTTAATGAAGGCGTTGCCGTAACGCGTGGAGAACGAACCGACGCCCGGGTTGAACGCGGGCACTGGAAGCTCGGTGACCTTTCCGCGCTGGCGGGCGTAAGTGGTGTTGGAAACCCACTCGAAGCCGCTGCGCTGAATCGGCGTCACAATGAGGCCAAGCTCCTGACCGTGGTTCGTGATCTGTCCACCGTTGATGAACTGAGTCGAGAAACCAGTGGAAGGAGCGATGCTCGCCTGCAGGAGAAGATCGTCGATGATCTTCTTGTATGCAGTCGCGTTGAAGCTCACGCGGCCGTTGAACGCCGTGATATCGAAACCACCCTCGGTCTCGGTTGCAGTTTCCGGCTTGATGCCCGGGAAACCCTTGACCGTGGAAGCACGAAGTCCTGACGTGCCTTCGTCGAACAGCGTCGTGAGGAACGTGAACTTTCCGGAAAGCGGCTGGTTACCAGCCTTTCCGTACGCGGCGCGGAACTTGAGCTCGTTGACCTGCGACGGCAGCCACGGCAGGCGGTACGATGCCGAGTACTTCGGATAGGAATAGAACTTCCTGGCGTCGCCGTTGTTGCTGGTCCGCTCGTTCGTTACGCCGGCGGTGAGGAGCAGGCGCTCGTTCAAGGTGAGGAATTCTTCCTGAGCGAAGTACGAGAAGCTCTTGATAAGAACCTGGCTTTCATTGATAAAGGTCTGCGTCGCGAGCGAAACGTTCGTGACGCCGGGAAATACACCACGCCCAGTATTGGCAACTACGTCGCTCTGTCTGCGGTTCTGGCCGAAACCGGCGGAGGTCGTAGCTGTGAACGGGTTGGTGATTAGGCGATGCGAAAGAGTTCCACCTAGATTTGCGTTGACGACGGTTCCGCTCGAAGTGTAGAGCGTCCCCGGCGTTCCGCTTGCCTGCTCGATGTAGATGGTCGCCGGCGAGATGATCTTCGC
>JBDUEH010000750.1:0-1578 GCA_040002555.1 Gemmatimonadales bacterium
CACCGTGCGCGATCAGCCATTTTCCTGCGGGACTGGCTGCGGGAATCGACCCCGCTGGTGAGATGTGATCGGTTGTGATCGAGTCGCCGAGCATCGCGAGCAACTTTGCGCCGGAAATCGGTCGAACACCCGGAGGCGTCAGCGTCATTCCGTCGAAGAACGGCGGATTCTTCACGTAGGTCGATGCTGCATCCCACGCATAGAGATCGCCTTCGGGAACTGGTAACCCCCGCCAGCTGTCGTCGCCGTAGAACACGTTCGCGTACTGAGTCTTGAACATGTCGGCTCTTACCGAGCGAAGAATTTCATCTTCCACTTCTTTGGGCGCAGGCCAGATGTCGCGCAGGAAAACCGGACCGTCAACTCCAACTCCGAGTGGCTCGGTATTGAAATCGATGTCCATGCGTCCCGCGAGCGCGTAAGCGACAACAAGCGGCGGCGACGCGAGATAATTGAATCTCGTGTGCGGATTGATTCGCCCCTCGAAGTTTCTGTTGCCGGATAGCACTGCCGCGACGACGAGCTTGTTCTGCTCGATCGCATCCGAAATCGGCTGCGGAAGCGGACCTGAGTTTCCGATGCAGGTTGTGCAGCCGTACCCGACGATGTTGAAGCGAAGCTTGTTGAGTGATTCGAGAACGCCGGCAGCCGTGAAATAATCCGTTACGACCTTGGAGCCTGGAGCGAGACTCGTCTTCACCCACGGCTTCGTCATCAAGCCCTTCGCGACTGCATTGCGAGCAAGCAGCCCCGCCGCGAGCATCACGCTCGGGTTCGACGTGTTCGTGCAGCTCGTGATCGCCGCGATCACAACGGCGCCGTGGCGAAGGCCAAAATTCTCCCCGTTCATCGTTACCGGGACAGCCGTCTGCGCTCCGGCCTGATCTTCAGTCGCTGTTGCGACGACTGCTTCAGAAAGCTGCGGCGATGCCGACACTGACATCGCCTGCTTCGCAGCAGCGATTCCTGCAACCGTACCCGTCTTTCCGAGATCTGCCGCGAGTGCTTCCCTGAAGAGCTGCTTGGCAAGCTTTAACGGCACCCTATCCTGCGGACGCTTGGGCCCCGCAAGGCTCGGCTCGATTGTCGACAGGTCGAGATCGAGCGTGTCCGTGAATACCGGATCCGGCGTTTCGTCGGTGCGATACAATCCCTGTACGTTCGCGTACGCTTCGACGAGCTGTACCTGCGACTCGTCGCGTCCAGTGAAGCGGAGATACTTGATCGTCTCGGCGTCGATCGGGAAAAAGCCCATTGTCGCGCCGTACTCCGGCGCCATGTTCGCGATCGTCGCACGATCGGCGAGAGACAGCGACGACAACCCAGCCCCGAAAAACTCGACAAACTTTCCGACGACTTTCTTCTGCCTGAGCAGCTGCGTAACCGTGAGGACAAGATCTGTGGCCGTCGCCCCGGGCGGCAGTTTTCCATGAAGCTTGAATCCAACGACCTCGGGAATCAGCATCGATACAGGTTGTCCAAGCATCGCGGCTTCGGCCTCGATTCCACCGACGCCCCAGCCAAGTACGCCGAGTCCGTTGATCATCGTCGTGTGTGAATCGGTGCCGACGAGCGAAT
>JBDUEH010000751.1:0-1576 GCA_040002555.1 Gemmatimonadales bacterium
CTCCAGTAGCGACTGTCTTTCGAGTTGTAGCGGCTGTCGCCCATCATGAAGTAGTGCTTCGCCGGAACGACGAACGGCCCCCAGTTGTCGTGACTCGGCTGCTCGGGTGCAGCGCCGAATCGCGACGCTTTCAGCCCGACCGCCTTCTGCCAGTCCATCAGCGGGTCGACTGAATCGAACTCCTGTCCCGTGGCGGGGCCGAATGATTTTCTCTGCGGCGCGCCGTCCACGTAGAGCTGACCCTTTCGCATGAAAAGAGTGTCACCGGGCATTCCGACCAGCCGCTTTACCAGCGTCGGGTTTGGATCCCACGGCTGGTCTTTTTGATCGGGCGACTTGAACACAACGACGTCGTTGCGTGCCGGATCCTTGAGTCCCGGGAGGCTGATGTCCGTGAAAGGAATATGCGGACCGTAGACGAGCTTGTTGACGAACAGCCAGTCGCCGACGAGAAGCGTCGGAATCATGCTACCGGATGGAATCCGGTACGCTTCGACGATGAACGTGCGGAGGAAGATAAAAAACAGGAGCGCGCTCAAGAGCGCCTTGAAATTCTCCCAGAATGAGCGCAGCGCGGAGCGCTGCGCAAAGGGGCGCGCTTTTTGGGCGCGCCCCTTGCTCGATGCGACAGCCAATGTGCTTTACTTGAGGTGCTTGTTTACGAGCCGTGTCATCTCGAACATGGAAACCTGCTTGGCACCGCCGAACACGGGGCGGAGGTTATCGTCTGCGTTGATCATGCGACGGTTCTTCGAATCCTGAAGTCCCTTACGCTTGATGTAGCCCCAAAGTTTCTTGGTGACTTCGGTGCGCGGAAGCGGAGCAGTTCCCACGACCGTCGCGAGCTGTGCGCTCGGCGTCATCGGCTTCATGAAGGCTGCACTCGGCGTGCGCTTCGTTGCCGACTTCTTCTTTGCGGGAGCCTTCTTCTTGGCGGGAGCCTTCTTCGCCGTCGTTTTCTTGGATGCAGACTTCGAGGACGACTTCTTCGCCGAGCTCTTCTTCTTCGCAGTGGCCATCGCTTCTCCTGGTGTGTGAATCAGGGCGGCTATTCTCGCCGACGCGGGTGCGCGTCTCGCGAGGCAAAGTATAGCCGCATTATCTAATTGCAAGAGGGAAAATACACTGGTTTACGAGAGAAGAAGCTCCATCATCTGCACATCGTACGGATCAGGTGTCGGGTCGTCGTCCCCTATGTCGTAGTTCAGTTGAGGTGTCTCGAGCACGAGCGGAACGCCGTTTGACCGTGGATCGTCGAGCAGCCAGCGAAATGGATTTTCCCCTATGGCGCCGTCACCAATCAGTACATGCCTGTCTTTATTGGATCCTAGAGCACCTTCACTGTCGTTGAGGTGGAAGAATGACGGCGGCTCGCCGGTCTTCTCCTCGAAGTCATCGATGATCGCCTTGAACATCTCCCTGGAGTGCGTGATCTCGTAACCCGACGCAAAGAGGTGACAGGTGTCCAGACCGTAACCCGTTCGCGGACGCAGTCCTTTCGGAATGTGGGAGAGAATATCAGCGATCTCGTCCGCCGTTTTCCCCATGGTGCGGCCCGCACCGGCCGTATTCTCGA
>JBDUEH010000752.1:0-1573 GCA_040002555.1 Gemmatimonadales bacterium
TTTCGAGGTCTTTGTCCATATATCCCCCTTCTCTTATCTAGCTGGTTTTTGTGTCGTCCGCGCTTTGCGGCACTGTGTACAAAAGCAATCGACGTGCCACGGGAATCAGCGATTCAGCAAACGTCAGGCACGCAATTTGACTGGCTCGCGAGTATCTCTCGCCTCTTAATCATCGAGTGCCGCCGCTTGCGACCCCGGCAAACACCGCGGAAATTCCCGACCTGATGCAAACAGGCGGCTCATCCATCGATTCACCGAATCAGGCGAATCCCAGCCTCCCTCCACTAGCCTCGCGCAGCAGGGTGGCAAAGCTGACGCTGCTGGCAGTCGGCGTCGTCTACGGCGACATCGGCACCAGCCCTCTCTATGCGATCAAGGAATGCTTCAAGGTCGAGCACGGTCTCGTTCCGAACGAGGCAAATGTCCTTGGCGTCCTGTCGTTAATAGTGTGGGCGCTGATTATCGTCGTCAGCGTCAAGTACATCGCGTTCATCATGCGTGCAGACAATCGCGGTGAGGGCGGCGAGCTGGCGCTCCTCGCGCTGATTCTTCAAACACAACAGCGGCAAAACGATTCACGCCGCCGATTCATTATAACCACGCTCGGTCTCACTGGTGCGGCTCTCCTCTACGGCGACGGCGTCATTACTCCGGCTATGTCAGTGCTCGGCGCGACTGAAGGCCTCAATGTCGTATCGCCGAGCTTCCACGGCTTTGTGGTACCGGCGACAATCGTAATTCTGTTTTCGCTCTTCATGATTCAGAAGAATGGAACGAAGAAAATCGGGCGCGTATTCGGACCTGTCATGGTCATCTGGTTCATCGTCATCGGTATACTCGGTGCAATGGAGATCATGCGGGCGCCTGGAATTCTGCTCGCCGCGAATCCATATCACGGGTTCGACTTCTTCCGGAGAAATGGTTTTGTCGGGTTCGTGATTCTCGGAGCGGTGGTGCTCGCGGTCACAGGGGCGGAAGCGCTCTACGCGGATATGGGTCATTTCGGCAAGAAACCGATTCGCCTTGCCTGGTTCTCGCTCGTTCTCCCCGCGCTTCTCCTCAATTACTTCGGACAAGGCGCGCTCATTCTGCGAGAGCCTGCAGCGGCGGCAAGTCCATTCTACCTGCTTGCTCCACGCATGCTGCTCTATCCGATGCTCGCGCTCGCCACGATGGCTGCCGTGATCGCATCGCAGGCACTCATCTCCGGCGCATTCTCCATCACTCAGCAGTGCATCCAGCTTGGCTACTGTCCGCGCATGTCTATCATTCATACGTCAGAGACGGAACATGGGCAGATCTACATTCCCGAGATCAATCGCGCGTTGATGGTAGGTTGCCTGGCAGTTGTCGTCGGATTCAGATCGACAACTGCCCTCGGCGCCGCTTACGGAATCGCGGTGACCGGCTCGATGTCGATCAGCACGATTTTGTTTGCAACGCTGGCTCGCACGCGCTGGAACTGGAGCTGGGCCAGGGTGCTCTCGCTTGCGGCGCTCTTCCTGGTCGTGGATTTGAGCTTCCTGACCTCCAACGCACTGAAGCTGAAACACGGAGGATGGGTACCGCTGGC
>JBDUEH010000753.1:0-1571 GCA_040002555.1 Gemmatimonadales bacterium
TTCATCTCCGACATGAGCGGCGAAGAGGAGATTTACACGATCGCCCAGGATGGACAATCGAAGCCCGTGCAACTCACCAGCGGAGGGAAAGCACAACGTTTTGGGCCACGCTGGTCGCCCGACAACTCGATGATCGCATTCCGGGACAAGGACGGCCACCTATACGTGTTAAAGGTAGCCGACAAGACCCTGAGAGAAGTTGCGAAGGACATTCATGGCGGTCTCAACGACTACACGTGGTCCCCATCCGGCAACAACATCGCGTGGAGCATGACAGACCCGGATGGGATCAGCCAGTCGGTCTATGTATGGACGCCATCCGATTCGCGCGTCCACCGCGTGACGGGCCCGACGTTCAACGAATACAATCCCACGTGGGATCCGAGCGGCAACTTCATTTACTTCCTGAGCGACCGCGACTACCAGCCACAGCTCTCGACGGTCGAGTTCAACTACGCCACTGCAAGAACGACCGGACTGTTTGCTCTCGCCCTGAGAAAGGACGTGAAGCACCCGTTTCCGATGGAGAGCGACGAAGTAACGCTCGACACCGCGGCTAAAGCGCAGCCGAAACCGGCGCCAGCTCCCGCAGCTACTCCGCCTGCGGCTGAGAAAACAGCCGGTAAGGACGCAGTCACTGCCCCAAAGTCCGACATGCGGATCGACTTTGACGGTATCGAGACGAGAGTGGCGAGAGTGCCCGTGGAAGCGGACAACATTACCGACGTTGTTGCCACGAAGGAGCAGCTCATCTATGCCATTCAGGGCGCGCCATACTATGGAAGGAGTGGTGAGCGCAAGCCAGTCTTGAACACGTTCACTTTCAAGGACCGCAAGACTGCAGTAATGCTCGACAACGCTCCGGGATACGCTTTCTCAGCCGACAGGAAGAAGGTGATGGTCGGAGCCGGTGGTTTTGGCGTTTACGATGTTGGTACGGCGAACGCAGCAAGTGCGCGAAAAGGTGTGTCAACAGATGGACTGGTCGTCGATCGCGTTCCGATGCAGGAATGGAATCAGATTTTCGACGAGGTGTGGCGCCGCTACCGCGACTACTTCTATGTGAAGAACATGCACGGCTACGACTGGCAGGCATTGCACGATCAGTACAAGCCCCTGGTTCAATACGTCGCGCATCGCGCCGATCTCAATTACGTCATTCAGGAAATGATCTCCGAGCTGTCCATTCAGCACGCGTATATCGCGGGCGGCGATTGGCAGCAACAGTCCCGCACCCCGGTTGCCCTTGCCGGAGCGCTCTTCTCGCTCGACTCGGCTCGCGGTCGTTACCGCATCGCGAGGATATTCACCGGCGAGAATGAAGAGCCGAACTACCGGTCGCCACTTACGGAGATCGGTGTGAATGCCAAAGTCGGCGAGTATGTCCTCGCGGTTGACGGCGAAGATCTCAAGGCGACTGACGATCCGTATCGGCTGCTTCGTGGCAGGGCCGACAGGCCTGTGACGCTCACCCTTGCCTCAGATGCAAGCGGTGCAGGTTCACACCAGGTCACCTATCGCCCCGTCACCACCGAAGGCGATCTCGGCTACCTCGACATGGTTCTCGCGAA
>JBDUEH010000754.1:0-1571 GCA_040002555.1 Gemmatimonadales bacterium
CTGTTGTCACAAGGGGCATGCTCCGGCGACTTCGAGTTGCCTGGAGGAGCAGCCATTGCACCAGCTTCCATGCCGGCCATCGGACTCGTGCACACAGATTCCTTTCCACCCGCCATCAGGCTGGTGAAGAAGAAAACGGCGAGGAGAATTCCGGAACGGCGTTTTTGCACTAATAAGGAAGTAATGGCGGTTGGCTTGCTATGGAAGGCCGAGTCATCAATAAGGTAACATTGATACGTGCGGATGAACTCCGACGGATTCCCTGAATAGTTCAGGGTCTTCCGAACGAGACTGCAGGGATTCATCTGCCCATCCGAGGTTGCCCGGATTACCTACCTGTTAACGCTCCAGCCGGCATTGCGCCTTTCAGCTGTCATGCAGGCATCGTCCGGACCACGATCACGGCGATGTTGTCCCGCCCGCCGCCTTCCAGTGCGTGACCGACCAGCTTACCGCACATGGTTTCAGCGTTCTCGTTTTGATTCAATACGGTCGTGATAAGCTCGTCATCCGCGTAGCGCGTGAGTCCATCCGTGCAAAGCATGAGGCTATCACCAGGCTGGAGATCGATCAGGCCGACAACCGGAATCAGTTCCGGACCACCAACTGCGCTCGATAAGATCGCACCCGGCTTCGCAACGGCCGCCTGTTCGTCTGTCCACGCTCCGATGCTTACCATGTAGTTACCGAAAGTCTGATCGCGTGTGAGACGCTGCACGCGATCGCCCCGCTTTACATACGCCCTGCTGTCCCCCACGTGCACCAAATACGCCCTCGGCCACACGAGCAACATCATCGTGAGCGTCGTCGCAGGACCGTTGCCTGGTGTTCCGTCGCTGCTCGCATGCAGCGCCTCGTGCACGCCACGAACGGTGTCCTCGAGTTTTTCGAGGAGATCGTTTTCCTTTGCTGGAGAGACGGCATTGAAGCAACCGATTGTGTGGCTTGCGTAGCGGAGCAGCGTAGCGATCGCGGTCTCGCTCGCATGATCACCCCCAGGGCCGCCGCCAACACCATCAGCAACAGCAAACAAATACCCGCTGTTTCCTTTGAGCCTGTCGGCAAGTGTCTCCTTCGACAAACTCGAGTAGAGGATATCTATCGACTTCCTGATATCGACAATCAGAAAGTTGTCCTGATTGTTTGCTCTTACCTTACCCTGGTCGGTGGTACCGAAACTGTCGATTGCGACATTCATGCGGATGCTCCGGGATTCGCGAGCGTTGCCTCAGCGAGCCACTGAAAGGCGGCTTCGACACCTTCGCCCGTTTTTGCACTTGTGCGCAGCCGGTGAACTCCTTCGCCACCAGCCGACGCTTCCGCGGCGGAATCGATCTTCCATTCTTCAGCGAGATCGGACTTGTTCAATGCGATGACCGACGGAACTGCGCCGGCGACGCCTTCAACAATTGTCCGGAGCTCGCCGAGCTGGTCGACGGTTTCTTTGCGGGTGCCGTCGGCGACGTAGATGATCCCGTGCGCACCGCGTACATAGCTCGTCGTGATGTCACGCACGCCATCGCGTCCTTCGAGATCCCAGAGGAGGAGATTGACCTCTTCGTCGCCGACCT
>JBDUEH010000755.1:0-1553 GCA_040002555.1 Gemmatimonadales bacterium
AACCAGATGATGGGCTGCTTCAGTGCATACCAGTGAGACACGGCGTGTTGTGGGCCCGACGCTTCATGATCCAGTCGCATCGTTTCGATGAGCCACGTACGCTGCCGGTCGTCCAGCCATCTGGCCTCTGCGGGCCTGTCAGTGAGATACCATAAAACTGAAATTCCGATCAGTACCGACGGCAGGCCCTCCATGAGAAACAGCCATTGCCAGCCGGCAAGACCGGAATGCCCGTCGAGAGTCAGCAGAAATCCGCCGAAGAAGCCGCCAAAAATCCCCGACACTGGCAGCGCGATGAAGAACCGCGAAGTCGCACGCGCGCGGCGCGCGGTTGGGAACCACTGTGTCAGGTAGTAGACGACACCGGGGAAGAACCCCGCTTCGGCAACACCCAGGAGAAACCGCACCACGTAGAACTGCATCGGCGTGCGAACGAACATCATCAGCGAGGCGAGAATTCCCCAAGAGATCATGATACGGGCTATCCATCGCCGAGCTCCAAAGCGATGAAGCACTACGTTGCTTGGGACCTCGAACAACGCGTAGCCGATGAAAAAAATTCCCGCGCCGAAACCGAACGCGCTCGAGCTGAAGTGCAAGTCGCGGTTCATCTGCAGAGCCGCGAGCGCAACGTTGGACCTGTCTACGAAATTGAAAACGTAAAGAACGAAGAGAAACGGCAGGAGGCGCATGCTGACCTTGCGCATCGTCTCCCGCTCGAGAGCAGCATCGTTCTGATCAGCAACCAGCGTTTGCTGCTTTGCCATTGGCACTCTCATTGGAGGTGCCGCTAAGCTATGGGAAGGGTTGGCTTAAACAAGGGATCGGACTGCGGCCTCAGAACTAACGGCAATCGATGATCGGCGACTGATTGAGAATTGAGGACGGACCTGCGGTCAGTGGCGAACGGAGAGTGCGTTCCATCTCGTCATCACTTCATTGTACTGAGCACGCGCCTTGACAACTGAATCGATCTGTCGCGCGGTCGGAGCAACGTCCGCGGCCTGCATGGACATCGCGGCGGCAAGCAGCGTTGACTGCGCGCTTTGCAGAGTCGCGGCGGTGGGCTGAGGCGGTCCGCCAAATCCGCGACGAGGAGCTTGAGACCCGGGCGGTGCGATCGAATCGATCTTCATCTTCATGGCATCACCCGCGTTCGTCATGCCATCCGACATTTTTCGCGCATCGACATACGCCGCGTGTGCTGCCGTCGCATCATCGTACATCTCTCGCGACAACACTGACAATCTGCTCATCGTCGCGACTGATGTCTTCACGCGCGGGTCGAGCCTCACCATGATCGGTTGCGTCGATGTCGTTCCATCGGCGACAAGTCTCACCGTATACGAGCCAGGTGCTGCAAATGGAGCGGTGGCCGAGAAGTTGGTGCGATGAGGAACGGCGTTTTCTTCTGACTCGCTGGTCATTCCCTGAATCGGATCGTACCGCATGTCCCAGACGAAACGATGCATGCCAGCGGTGGACGACAACGCAATGTTCGGAGCTGCCCAGTACAACGGAACAGAGCAGTGAGGAGCGCTCTGATTTCGCTG
>JBDUEH010000756.1:0-1553 GCA_040002555.1 Gemmatimonadales bacterium
ATTGGTCCTGTGACGCGAAGATCATGTCGTGCATTTCCCAGAACTTGCCCTGATCAGCGGCACATGCTGCGGCGTTCGACGCAGCCATGCTGTTCTTGTGCTGCGGAAGCGGGAAGTCGTAATACGTGAGATTGGCGAGGCCAGCCTCGATGATGCGCTTCCTCACGTCTGGTTCGGTGACGTTAGCGAAGTTTCCGCAGCCCGGGCACTCGAAGTCGGCAAACTCAAGGATTTTCACCGGGGCATCCGGCTTGCCAATGAGATAGCCCTCGGCTGGTCCGACCGGTCCCGTTGGGACAACAGCGTCGGTCGCGACGGCGCCGGCTGGTTTGCGCATCATCGAATAGCCCAGTATGCTTGCGCCGATGATGGCGATCAGGCCGAGCGCGTAGTAAAACCCGATTGGCCGGGTTGATGCGTTTCGGACGGTGTTGCGCCTGTTGTTGGGTTTGCCGTTTGTCTTGCCAGCCATTTCTGCGAGCCGCGTTGAAGTGAGTGAAGCCGCGCGGTCTGCGTCGCGCTTCGATTAAGACTGAAAAGCTAGGGGAGAGGAAAGGTTATGCAAGCTGATGTCCTTCGCGTTCCGGTTGGCCCAGGCGCGATGCACGTCGAGAGATTCGGTCACGGCGGAACTGCCGTGATTCTCATACATGGGTTCGCGACCTCGAGTTTTCTCTGGCGGCACGTTGCTCCGGCGATCACCGAAGCCGGTCATACCGCGTATGCGATCGATTTGTTCGGGCACGGGGAATCGGACCGTCCGTCTGACGCCGACTTCGGCATCGCGGCTCAGGCCGAGTACCTCGATGCGGCGATGACGGCCCTCCGGGTCGCGCGCGGAATTATTGTCGGAGTGGATGTCGGAGGCGACGTAGCGCTTCGGCTGGCCGCCACGAGAGCCGAGCGGGTGGAAAAACTCGTGTTGATCAACACGCCTGTCTTCGACGAGATACCTGCAAAAGACATCACGCAGATGCAGCGCAGCACCGCGAAATTCGCTTTTCGGACGACGCGAGGCATCCTTGGCGCAGCTCCGCTTATCGAAGGCGTATTGAGAGGAAGCGTCTCGGACCCGGAGAAAATGCCGGTGAAGCTGATCGCGCGGTACCTGGCACCCTTCGTTGGGAAGGATGGCGTGAATCATTTGCTGTCGCTTGCCAGCTCGATCAGCGGCGAGGACATGGACGACATCGACCTGAAATCCATCCACGTTCCGGCGCTGGTTATCTGGGGGGAGCAGGACATTTGGCTCGATAATCGACTTGCAGATCGTCTGGTGAACGAGCTTCCTGATGGAAGGCTGGTGAGAATGCCGGGCGTTGGACGGCTCGTTCCGGAAGAAAATCCTGAGCAGCTCACCGATTTGGTGCTCGAGTTCATGCGACGCCGCGCCGTCGCATGAGGTGCTACAAATCGGGGCACTTTTTGATTAGATTCAGGTATCAACTACCACACCCCAAATATTCCCGCACACCCAAATATTCCCGGAATTGATGAACAAAGAGAAGCCTAGATACACGAGAAGCGCGGCGCCCGTCGCAACACCATTCGAA
>JBDUEH010000757.1:0-1550 GCA_040002555.1 Gemmatimonadales bacterium
GCGAGACGGCCGCTTTCTGACGCACCGAGAAAGAGATCGACTTCGGGAAGCGCCTCGATCAACTCGTCCTTGTGACGCTCGATCATGCATCCGACGCCGACCACCGCGCGGCACGAGCCATCAGTCTTGTAACGCGCGGCCTCGATCATCGCGTCGATCGATTCCTTCTTCGCCGCGTCGATGAACCCGCAGGTGTTGACGATGATTACATCGGCTTGATCGAGGTCCGGAGTGAACTCGGCGCCATAGCCTGACAGCTCGCCCAGATATCGCTCGGTGTCGACAGTGTTCTTGTCGCAGCCGAGTGTGATGAAGCCAACCTTCACGCTATCGGTAGTTGCCGAATTTGAGCTCGACCCCGAAGTCCTTGCCTCGCAGGAGGACCATGGCTTCCTGAAGATCGTCCTTGGAAGGCGATGAGACCCGAACCTGATCGCCTTGAATTGCGGCCTGAACTTTCTTCAGCTTTGCGTCCTTGATCGCCGCAGCGACTTTTTTCGCTGTGTCGCCGTCGAGCGCCATTTTGAGCTTGATGACGCGGGTGACCTTGTCGCCGCCGCCGGGTTTGATCTCGCCGATATCGAGGTTCTTCACGGGCACGCCACGCTTGATGAGCTTCGACTGCAGCGCATCGAAGAGCGCTTCCATCCGGTACTCGCTCTCGGCCGTCAGCGAGAGAGTTCCTTCGGCGCGGCTGAAGTCGATCTCCGCTATCGATCCTTTGAAATCATAGCGTTGGGAGATCTCCTTCTGTGCCTGATTTACGGCGTTGTCGACTTCCTGGAGGTCGACGCTGGTCGTGACGTCGAAAGAAGATTGGGAGGCCATGCTCCAATCTAGTCGGTGGAGGTTTGGAGTCACAGACGAGGAGGTCCAGGACCCCGACCGACGGAACCTCAGAAACTGCTATCCGTGGAGAACGGCGGGAGAGTGGGGGATAAAGGCGGGAGGACGACAGAACTACGGGCCCGGTCGTTCCGGCCCATCCGCAGTTTATAAAAATCAATTCCGTATTCTCCCGCCGTTCTCCCGGAGGCTCCCGATGTTCTCCCCAATTGGCTGTTATGGGTTCCGCTGTTGAGCGAAACGAGACGAACCTCAGCCGAGGAACGACTCCAGAGCCCGTCGCCGCGAATTATGCCGGAGCTTCAGCAGAGCTTTCTCCTTGATCTGACGAACCCTCTCGCGTGTGATTCCGAGGAGCGTTCCGATATCCTCGAGCGTCATCGGATCTTCTCCATCGAGCCCAAAGTAGAGACGCAGAATTTTCGACTCTCTTTCTTTCAGGCCGGAAAGTGACTCCTCGATCGCCTCAGTCAACGCTTTCTCGAACGTCAGCTCATCCGGGGTACGGTTCGTCGTATCAGGGAGATAGTCGAGAAGCCGGTTGTCTTCGCCCGGCGTCATCGGCGCATCGAGCGACAGATGCACCTGAGAAATCAACATCGTCTTGGCGACTTCTTCCTCGGTGATGTCGAGGCCTTCGGCGATTTCGAGATGCGTCGGCTGGCGGCCGAGTTCCTGGAGCAGAGTGCTCGCTCTCTTGCCGA
>JBDUEH010000758.1:0-1549 GCA_040002555.1 Gemmatimonadales bacterium
TGCAAGTCCGCCGAGGGCGCGGTCACATCGCTCCCATAGCGTGAGGCATTCCTGAATGGGATTCTTCCATGTTTCCTCACTTCCGCCTGCAGAGAGCTGACCGCTCGGCGCGAAGTGTCTTACGATCACGCTGAACAGATAGTCCGCACTCTCCGAAGGCAACCTGGTGTGCGATACCTCCGTTCTGGTGTTCCTGATCCACTCGTTCGATGTGCCGAACCCCCTCACAGTGTGTCCGCCTTCGGCAACGGCGCTCACAATATCGGCCACTGTTTCCACCGCGGTGCCTGGAACGATCTTTCCGCTGAGCAGTCGCGGGAGAAGAAGCCAGCTCACGATCTCGGCTTCATGCTTCTTTGCTGCGCCGAGCGCGCTGCAGAGGGCTTCGCCTCTGACTTCGGGCCTGACTCCGGGAAGAGTTATCGACAGCAGTGCTCTCTCGATTGGATCGAGCACACTGGCAAGAATCTGCCGCGGGTCGGTTTTAGGAAGTGCGCCAACCTCCCATGCGCTCTTGTGTGCCGCGAGAAGCGTGGAGCGCGGGACGTGCCGGCGAACGATCTCGGGTACGGATGCAAGCAGTCCGCTGACGAACGCCGCTTCGCCCGTCTCGCGCCCGAGCACGAGTCGCGCAGCCCAGACTGCGATGAGATTTCGCGCCAGTGTTGCTGCGCGGCGTCCGCCTATCGTGACGTTCGCGCTCGTGAGACGCGGTGCAAGTGCGAGGAGATATGATACGGTCGAATCTTCGATGTTCCGTCGTACCGTTGGAATCAGCGATCGCGTCGTCTCCACTGCTTCGCGCAGGCGAACGGCGGCGTCAGGAGCGACGCGTTCTCCAATTCCGCGAATGATGTCCGAGCGATCGGCATCGGAGAGATCGTTGAACGTCGGAAGACGGACGATGTACGAGAACCTGTCTGCGAGAGCTGGGTCGAGCCGCTCGACTCCTTCGTACAGCTCAACGCCGCCCTCGCTTGCTTCCGGCGGCGGATTCGTCGCGGCCCAGCGGAAGCGGAGTGAGTCGAGCGAAACTCCCTGAATTTTTTTCTCGTGGATTATCGGGAACAACTTGTTCGCCGTTTCGGGCCTGCATCTGCCGATCTCGTCCACGAACACCGCCTGCGCTCCCCAGATCGCTCCGGGTGCGGCCGCGTATCTGATCCCGCCCTTGTCATCGGGAATCGGGAACCCGGCGAGGTCGTCGAACTGCAGCAGGCTCGCGTTGTAGTGCCTGAGCTCGACGCCGAGCGCTTCAGCGAGCCGCAGCAGGAGAAGTGTTTTTGCGGCACCGTGGTCGCTTACGAGGAGCAGCGGCTCTTCTGTAGCGAGAGCTGCGACCAGTGCCGGCTCGATGTCGTCGTACCCGACGATGCCGAGCGGCCTGAGAACTGAAATGAATCTTGTCACCCGAATCTCCTCCACGCGCAGCGCGGAGTAGTGGCGGTCACCGGCCAACGGTGATGGTCGCCTGTAGTCTTTTAGCGGGATTGTTTTGCGTCGGGCCGCAAGCTGGCTGTCAAATCCCCGACGTACTGCAACAAAAAAA
>JBDUEH010000759.1:0-1548 GCA_040002555.1 Gemmatimonadales bacterium
GATGCTCATAAGTCGAGTTGTCGATCACGGTGTTCGGGTCGAAAACCGTGATATCTGCGAACATCCCCGGCCTCAGCAACCCACGATCGACCACGCCGACCCGCTGAGCTGCCAATGACGTCATCTTCCGAATTGCGAACTCGAGGCTAATGACCGAATCCTGCCGGACGTACTTGCCCAGTATTCGTGGAAACGTTCCAAAACCGCGGGGATGTCCGGTGTCTCCGAACTTTCCGGTTGAGTCAGGACTTACCGCTCCTGCGTCCTGTCCGACCGACACCCAGGGCTGCTTCAAAGCCATCTTCAGCGCGTCTTCGTTAAACGAGAAATAGATCGCGCCGGTGTTCCCATGATCCGCGATCAGAATGTCGAACGCGGCATCGTAAGGATCCTGTCCGCGCATTCTCCCAATTTCCGTAAGCCGCTTGCCCTGATACTTTTTCAGCGAATCGACATCGACATCGTTGACCATCGTCTTTTCCGCCGAACGAATTCCGGCCGCGGAGTCTTCTGCCAGCTCTTTCTTGAGTCGCGCGCGAATGGCAGGATCCCTTAGCCGAACAACCATCGAGTCGTCGCCGCCTTCTTGAACCCATGTGTTCAGCATCGCCGACAACCCGGTCGCGCTCGCGATGTACGGATACTGATCAGCCGTGACATCGATTCCCGCTCTCCGCGCCGAGTCGATCAGTGCGATCGCCTCGGCCATTTGCACCGGCGACCGCGACTTGATGTGCCGAATCTCGGCCCACGTGTTCGCACCAGCTGCAATGCGAATCGTTTCACGAACTGCTTCAACAAGCCCGCTGCCTTCGCTCCTGATATGCGCCGCATACCCGCCGCGATAGGGAGTCGCATACTTAGTCAACGCAATCAGCTCATCGGTATTGAAAAAAGTACTCGGCAAATAAATCAAGCCTGTTCCGACGCCGAGCGCTCCATCTCGCATTGCGGAATCGATGAGCGAGCCCATCTGCGACATCTCGCCTGCGGTAGGGTGACGAGTCACGTCTCCCATCACTGCCTGCCGCACCGAACTCGTACCGACATACGTTCCGAGATTGATCGCGGTCCCTCGGCGCTCGAGCTCGTTGAAGTATCCGTCCAACGAATTCCACGGATAACGTGGATTTGGCTTTTCGCCGAGTGCTAGATTCGGCCACGCGGAATGCACTTCGCCGGTGATCTCGCTCGTTATCCCCTGCGAGATCTTGGAAATCGCATGCGGCCCGCGGAGCAGCGTGAATTCCGAGTGCCCCAGCATGTCGATGAAGCCCGGTGAGACCACCATCCCGTTCGCATCGATGACGCGCTTCGCGGTTTGGCCCTCGAGGGATGGACCGACGTACACGATGCGATCGCCTCGAGTGGCGACGCTTCCCTTGTACCACGGATTTCCCGTTCCATCGACGACCCGTGCGTTCTTGATGAGGACGTCGTATTCGCCGCCGGGAGTTGGCGCCGTCTGGACGGAAGGTGTGCATGCTGCGAGTACAACAACGAGGAGAGAGCTCCAGCGGAGTCGCGTCATGGAAATCCGGTTGTGGG
>JBDUEH010000760.1:0-1548 GCA_040002555.1 Gemmatimonadales bacterium
GAAAGCGCGAATGCCCTGGTCGAGGGCAAAGCAGCAATAGTGGCAAGAATCAATGAGCTCCTCGACCGCCCCACCGAAACCGCTGTGATGAACCCGGTCATATCTCGAAAGCTGGTTCGCGCCGCACTCGATTCGGGTGCATTGACTGGCTTCGTCTCGAGAAACCTTGGCGCAAGTGTAGACGACTTTCCGTTTCCAACTCTTCCCGAGTTGCAGTCGCTTGCGGTCGCGCTCAATCCTGGCCTGCGCGCGAAGGCGACAATGGCGGCAGTAGCCAACACTGAGCTCGAGCTCGCGCGCAAGGAACATCTTCCCGATATCGACGTTTCGCTGCAGTACGGACAACGATCGGGTTTCACGAGGGGCGCCGACGGCAACCCTACTTCCCGATCGGACCTGATCTCGGCTGTCGTCTCGATCCCGATTCCCGTTCAACGAAAGAGCAAACAGGACGTTGATGTAGCGGCAGCGCGAGCAATCTCCAGCGGTGCTTCAAACGAGGAGAGGGCGGCTCAGAATCAGATACGATCCGAAGTGGCACGGATTTACAGCGATGTTGCGCATCAGAGAACCCTGCTCGCGCTCTTCGTGAGATCGGTAATTCCTCAAGGGCGCGCGAGCACTACATCGGCGATGTCCAACTATCAGGCCGGGCGTGGCGATCTGACTTCGGTCCTTAATGCGCAGGCGACGGTCTTTGATCTCGAGCTCGCGTATCAGCGAGCGCTCGCCGATTTCGCGGAGAAGGTCGCCGAGCTCGAAGCGGTTTCAGGAAAGGAGCTGATCCCATGAGCGCCGCTTCCCCGCGAAGACGCATCTCGCGCACCTGGTGGATCATTGGTGCGGCCGCATTAGTCATGGCTGTAGCGGCATGGATTCTGTTCGGCCGAAACACCGCGGTCGTGGCAGGCGCACCGATGTCGGGAATGAAGATGGCGCCCGCAGGTGAGATTCAGCTCAGCGCTGGCCAGCTGTCGCAGTTCGGCGTGACGTTCGACACGGTGAAGCTGCGTGTGTTATCGAACGAGATCCGCGCCGCCGGTGTCGTCACGTTCGATGAAACTCGCATCGCGCAGATCACACCGAAATTTGCCGGTTACGTTGAGCGACTGTATGTGAACGCGGTGGGCCAGCCTGTGTCACGCGGGCAGCCTGTCGCGGCAATCTTTTCACCCGAGCTCGTATCGGCGCAGACGGACCTCTTACTAGCGGGCCGTCTCGACCGCACACTGGAACAAAGTCCGGTTCCTGGCGCACAAACGGGAGGCCTGAGTCTCCTCAGCGCCGCGCGACAACGCCTTGGATTGCTGGGTATCCCCAATTCGCAGATCGACGACATCCTCCGCAGTGGAAAAGTTCAGCGGACGCTCACTGTGTATTCGCCCTTTGTCGGCATAGTAGTCGAAAAGAATGTCGTTCAGGGACAATCCGTTTCGTCCGGAATGCAGCTCATCACGGTCGCTGATCTCTCTTCAGTCTGGGTGAACGCAGAATTGCGCGAAGCTGACGCCGGTGGTGTGGGCCAGGGATCGCAGGCGACAGTCGAGC
>JBDUEH010000761.1:0-1538 GCA_040002555.1 Gemmatimonadales bacterium
CTCCAGCCAGCCCCGATTATTTCTTCCTCGGCGCCTTCACCCCGGAAGAGGAGCTGGCCGGCTTTGCCTGCTACGGACCAACGCCTGGAACCGATCGCACGTACGATCTGTATTGGATCGCGGTCGATCCGGCGGTTCAGGGGTCCGGATGCGGAACCATCCTCCTTAATGAGGTTGAACGAAGGCTTAAGGGACAGAACGCCAGAATGGTGGTAGTCGAAACATCGTCCCGATCCGACTACGGGAACACGCGCGGATTTTACGTCCAGCGTGGATACGTCGAGGCCGCGAGAGCGCGCGATTTCTACGCGCCGGCGGACGATCGGATCACTTACACAAAACGGTTGCAGAGCCGCGCCCCGTCTTATGGATGGATGGCGCATGGAGTGATGTCACAATGAGTGACTGGCAAAGAATTCTGAAGGACGAGAGCATTGCCACTCTCGAGAAGCTGCACGAGAAATTCGGAGACGCTATCGACGTCGAAGCGCTGAGACCGGCGTTTGAAAATTTCCAAATGCGTATCACGCCGCATTCGCTCAATTCGATCAAGGAAGTCGGCGATCCGATGTGGCAGCAGTACATCCCAACCGTTGAGGAGCTCGACGTAGTAGACGGCGTCATCGATTCGCTGGACGAGGACGGTGACTCACCCGTTCCGAACATCACGCACCGCTATCCGGACCGCGCGCTGTTCCTGGTGAGCCCGGTCTGCGCGAGTTACTGCCGGTTCTGCACACGCCGCCGCAAAGTCGGCGACCCTGAGAAGATTCCGCTAAACCAGTACGACTCGGCGTTTGCCTACCTGCGTGAGCACACGGAGATTCGCGACGTCATCATGAGCGGCGGCGATCCCATGATGCTGAGCGACAGACGTCTCGAGTACATCTTCCAGCAGCTTCGGTCGATTCCTCACATCGAGATCATTCGACTCGGCAGCCGCATCACGTCACACCTGCCAGAGCGCATCACTCCAGAATTTTGTGAGATGGTTCAGAAGTATCATCCGATTTTCATGAACGTACACTTCAATCATCCTGACGAGCTGACGCCCCCGGCGGTGGCCGCGCTCGATCGCCTTTCGAGAGCCGGAGTTTCACTTGGCTGCCAGACGGTGTTGCTCAAGGGAGTGAACGACGACCCGAAGGTGATGATGAAACTGATGCACGAGCTGCTGAAGGCGCGTGTGCGGCCGTATTACATCTTCATGGCCGATCAGGTGGCGGGCGGAGAGCACTTCCGCACGACGGTCCAGAAAGGCCTGGAGATCATTCAGGCGCTTCGTGGGTGGACCTCGGGGCTCGCAGTGCCGCAGTTCGTGATCGACTCGCCTGGCGGCGGAGGTAAGGTGCCTTTGCTTCCCGAGTATGTCGAAGAGATCACGGAAGACGAAGTGATCTTCCGGAACTACGAAGGGAAGAGGTTCTCGTACAAGCAGCCCAGGAGCGTTCCGTCTGCAGAGCCGTTGCCGGCTGTCGCTGCGGAGAGCGATATCGTTCCGATTCTTCGAGGGAAGAAGCCCAAGAAGGAAGGGGCGG
>JBDUEH010000762.1:0-1534 GCA_040002555.1 Gemmatimonadales bacterium
AGATTCTGAAAATCGACCGTGAAAATGAAGTCGCCAACTGCTCGGTGACATCATACGAGTACGAATCGGCCGGTCCGCGAGGAAAGCTCGATCTCAAGTTGTTCAACTTCGTCGCACCGCTTGAGGCGGCCGGAGCACCGATTACATCAAAGCCGGACGCGAAGCTCGCAGTCAAATAGCAGGACGTCCCTCCGCGTCACGCACGCGCCGGGGACTAGTTGCCTCCAGCCCTGATCGCCGACCGCGGGAAATAACCTGGCATGTCGGCAGCAACGAAGGCAGTGACTGCCAGAAATGCGACGTTCTCCGCCATCTCATGCGGATCGAGCTTGTCGATAGTATCGCCAGAACTGTGGTGGAACCAGAAATAGCGGGCTCCATCAACATTCGGTGAAATCGTCGGAACTCCAAGAGCGTTCAGCGGATCCGTGTCAGCATCGCTCCCGCCTTCGGTCGCCTTGTTCGCGTCGAACGATGAAAAGAGCGACGCGATATCCTGCGCCATGGCCACTCCACCGGGTCCGGCAGAGATCCCGAGGCCGCGAACCTTGAACACGCCGTTGTCAGACTCCATCGCGAGCACGTGTTTGTCCGCTTCCGCGCGGTGAGCGTCGCGATAACCGTTGCCGCCGCGACTTCCATTCTCCTCGTTGGTCCATGCGACGACACGAATCGTCCGGCGTGGCTTGAGACCCATGCGCTTTATGAGGCGCAACGCTTCC
The DNA here is from genome assembly GCA_040002555.1 of Gemmatimonadales bacterium. Taxonomy (GTDB): domain Bacteria; phylum Gemmatimonadota; class Gemmatimonadetes; order Gemmatimonadales; family Gemmatimonadaceae; genus UBA4720. The sequence continues at coordinate 723 of JBDUEH010000762.1, forward strand.
CACGCAGCAACTACACCGCCCCCATCGTCCATCGCGCCCTGACCAACATCCCACGAATCGATGTGCCCGCCCATCACCACGATTTCATCCGGCTTTTCCGAGCCCCGGATTTCGGCGATGATGTTTCTCGATGGCGTGTCAGGCAGCGTCATCGCACCCATCTTCAGGTTGACGACAACCTTCTCTCCGCGATTGATCATCCGATGAAGCATCATCGCGTCTTCGACGCTGAGGGCTGCAGCCGGAATTTTCTTGACAGTCGTGTCGTAGGTCATCGCGCCAGTGTGTGGATTCTGAATCGAATACGATGCCACACTTCGAATCAGTGCTGCAACTGCCCCGACATGTGCGGCCGCGCTCGCAGCCCCGCCGCGATACCGGACAGTCTCGCCATATGAAGTGAACGGCACGTCGAACAGAACCATCTTCCCCTTCGCCTCAGTCGCACGCCTGGTCAATTCATCGTAGCTGCCGACGACAATCACTGAAGCGGTGACCCCGGCCTTCATTGTCCCCACACTGCGGCCAAGACCGATCATGTGAAGCGGCGTAGCGCGTGGCGTAATGAGCGATGCCGACTCCTCGCCGCGGACCCAGTGAGGCACCATCACCTTCTCGCCGTGCACATTCTCGAACCCATCGCTCCTCATCTGCGCGAGAATCCAGTCGATGGTGCGCTCGAGATTCTGCGTCCCGCTCAACCGACTGCCGAACTTATCCGTCATCTCGGCCAGCCGGTTCCAGGCAGAGCTGTCGGCGAACTCTGTCGCGATCATTTTGGTTGCGGTTGCGCGATATCGGTCGGCGATGGG
>JBDUEH010000763.1:0-1534 GCA_040002555.1 Gemmatimonadales bacterium
CCATCGCGTCCTTCGAGATCCCAGAGGAGGAGATTGACCTCTTCGTCGCCGACCTTCACGACTTTCTTGTCGATCTTCACGCCAACTGTGCTCAGGTACTTGGTTGAAAAAATGGAATGGACGAAATGCTGCACGAGGGAAGTCTTCCCCGTGCCGTACACGCCGACCATGCAGATTTTCTTCTGAATCATTCAATGCCCCCCGGGCGTGGACCTCACAGCTGCCATCTGAACGCTGAACGAAACGCTGCGATTGATCCTGGCCCGCTCAGCCGGATCGCTTGCTTCGAGCGGACTTCCAGTCGCTACAGCGTTTCGCACAAGGCGACCCCCCACGATGCCCGATGACTCGAGCCAGCCGGCGACTGCATCGATGCGCCGTTGAGCGAGAGCCGCGTTCGTTTCGTCGGCACCTGACGGGTCCGTTCTTCCGGTAAGTTGGAGAGCAACAGCGTTTCCGGCGAGTAGGGCATTTTTGTCCAGCTGTTGTAACACGGCGGCTACGCGAGCGATTTCCCGAGCGCCGATCGGATTCAACGCCGCCGATCCGGCGTCGAACATTATCCTCGTGCTGTCCACCGTGGCTCTTAACGAATCGACGGTATGCCGGGAGCGGACCGCGGCCAGCGATGCGTCGAGCGATTGATACGGCTCCCACCGCCCGACAATGAGTGGCGGAGCCACACCGGCGGCGTTAATCACCGCTTCAGGCTGTCGTGCGATTGGATCTTTCAATCCGGAAATATTCCAGTTGCTCCACCCACGCGACGCGTCGACGACAACGAGCCCTGGCTCAGCGCGCAGCGCCGCGAGACTTCGATTCCATCTCACAGTCGATCGAATCCAGAAGGCCGCGATCCCGATGATGACGACCATCAATGGCAATGCCCACTTGAGCCAGACAGGACCGCGCTTCTCCCCCTTATGGCTCGTCGTCAGAACAGTCTCAAGACAACCTTCGAGCAACGCGCGCGCCGAGGTGAACGCAGCAGTGTCTCCATCAAAATCGGCGAGCTGGCTCGCAAGCTCTAGATGAATCGTCTCGAGAGCGTCCTGCTCTTTTCTCAAGAGCTCGTCGGGTGCCTGCCCGCGAATCACCAACGCGAGAAGCGCGCGCGGACCACGCTCCACTTGCACGGTGTGTTCGCCAACCGAAAAAGTTCGAAGCGTTGCCCCCTCAGCCGGGCGAAAAGAATCGTGTACGAAATCCTGAATTGCGGACATCATGCCAGAGACCAGATCGGCGTCCGCGACTTTCAGATCAGGCGCGGATACATGCTCGAGAAGAATTCCCGTCTCTGCGTGAATCAGGAACGCCTGCTCGACCCGATACACCAGCGCATGCTTGAGGACGATCTCAGGATAGGGAACTCCAGTGCGCATCGCTTCGATGCGCCACTTCAGTCCCTGAAACGATAGACTTTGCTCGACAGTGACGTTGATCGACCGGACCAGACTTGCCATCGTCTCGGCGATTGCTTTCCGAATTGCGGGGCCGAGCACCGGGAAAATTGCGTCTGCCATTTCCTGCGGAT
>JBDUEH010000764.1:0-1533 GCA_040002555.1 Gemmatimonadales bacterium
GACACTGTTGTGCCCGCATTAGTTGACTTAAACGTCCAGAAGATTATTCTTAAAGGCTGTCTCATAGCGTTCAAAAAGCGCCCAACCCGATGGAGTCCTGATAGTGCCGAATATCGCGTCCGCCAAGAAGAACATGCGTAAGTCCAGAGCCGCCATGGTGCGTAACCGCGCCCAGCGCTCAGCCCTGCGCACCGCGCTCAAGAAGGGTCATGCGAGCGCCGCTCCGGCCGGCGATCAGACGGCCGCTGTCACGCTTCTCGATCGCGCCGCCCGCAAGGGACTGATCCACAAGAACACCGCTGCACGCCACAAGAGCCGAATGGCCAAGGCCGCCGCGAAGTAGCAGGTCTCCTACCGTGGAAATCAAACGGGCGCTTTTCAGCGCCCGTTTTTTTTACATCGTCGCCAGCTCCCCACCGCAACGCTCGCAATACCACTCTGTCGCGTAGTTCGCCGTCCCGCACTCGGGACACTTTAACGTCTTGGACTGATCGACACGCGATTCCGGAGCCTTTGCCTTCGCAACCTGACTTCCGAACGGCGGAGTCCTGCCGGTGCGCGTCCGCTGCGGTGGTGTAGGCGCCGGGGGCCCATTCGCCGCGCTGGCGACGGCCGGGGCAACTGGCGCCGAAGTAACTGGCTGAGGCGTTGCCGCTTGAGCCATGCCAGGCAGCTCGCTGCCATCGGGCGATGTCGTTGAAGGCTGCGGAGCCGACTCCCTCTCGGTCTCGGTTTTGGGCTGATCGAGCGGCAAATGGCCCTGATCGCGCGGAGCCGACGCCTGCAGCGACGGCGAAGAGTCTACGTTCGGTACATTCAATGTCTGGTTGTCCACCGCCTGCGCGGTGACCAGAGCAACGGCATCTTCGGCCTCACCGATTGGCGCCGTGACCACATCGCTGACGCTGCCTTTCGAACCCACCTCACTCAGCTTTTGAATACTTCTGAGCTCCGTTAGCTGCCCGTCCAGACTCGCCCGATCAGCAGCTACCGTCTCGAGACCTCGTTCGGCTTCTCCTCTCAGTTGTTCCCACTGGTGCGGCTCGTATTCGCCGACGGTTGCGCGGAGTTCCGCCTCCTGAAGCGCATCCCGCCGCGTGTCTTCGTCGCGAGCGACCTCGACGAGTCGTGACGACAGGGCCGAGATGCTGAGCTGAAGCTCCTCGGCGTGTCCATTGATGTCGGTCAGAACTCGATTCAGGCGGGTGTTGTAGTCGCCCTGCACGCGATCGAAAACGTGAGCCGGCGTATTCTGCCGCTTCGATTCGAGTGTTGAAATCCATTGCTCGTACTGCTGCCGCTCTGCGATGAGCGCGCGCAACGCTTCGAGCGCGTTCGTCTTGGCTTTGGTCATCGTCCCTGAGATCCAGTAAAGGCGCGGGCATTCCGCGCTCCGTTCGTATCGTTTGCCAATCTGTAAGTCACACGTCCACCCACAACAGTGCAAACTGCTCGTCCAGTCAGAGTCGTTCCCGCATAAGGTGTGTTTCGGCCTTTCGTTACGAAAGCAGCCGGCTCGACCAGCCACTGCAA
>JBDUEH010000765.1:0-1531 GCA_040002555.1 Gemmatimonadales bacterium
GGATACATCGCCATTCCGCCAACCATCACCGTCTGGGCCGATACTGCGCCGGCGCTCGAGACGATTGCGGCAATCATTGCCGCTGCAAGCATCTTCTTCATTGTCTTAAATCCTTTCTTGAGTGGGGTGAGTTATTGTCACGTCACTCATACGCATCAATTCGGCGTTCGGATCTAAGACACGTTCGATGCCTTCGGCGACCTACCGCTACTATGCCCTGCCACTGCAGTGCCCGCTCTTACCGGTAGCCGCGGTACCCGCTTTGGGGCCAGCCTCTAGCGAGCCTTCTTCAGCTCGACACTACCATTCAGCGTCTTGAGCTTGATGCTCCTTCCGCCGCGACCAATCGTTCCCTCAGCGTGGCGAGGACCAAACTTGCCCGACAGCTGCACCGGCCAGTCGCTCGTGATCGATCCATGCATCGTGTCGAGTGAAACATCCGCATCGAGCCCTGGCGGAGTCTCTACCGTCACACTTCCGTTCACGGTGTGAAAATTCATCTCGCCGTCACGCGACAGTGTGGTCATCCTCACGTCTATGTCGCCATTCACTGTATTCGCATTCACCGGGCCGTTGCGCGTTGTAACATCAACGCCGCCGTTGACGGTGTTCGCGCGAACTTCGCCGCCGACATTCCTTACTTCGACGAGGCCGTTCACAGTGCTCGCCCGCACGTCCGACGAGACGTCCCTGACTCTCATCTCACCATTTACGGTCCCAGCACTCACCCGTACACCTGACGGAATCTTCACCGTGAATCTCACTCGCACGTCGTGGCGATCCTTTCGGTCTTCGTCATCATCGTTGCGGCGCGAATGCATTCCATCATCATCGCAGACATCGCGACGCCATAGCGCGCAGACGCGAACGTCTCCGCCGCTCTGGATTACCTGGAAAGCGACATCGGTCACGTTCCCGCGGTTCACGATCTTCTCAGCGCGCACATGCACCATGTTGTCGGAACTCGGCTCGATCGACACCGGTCCGTTCACGCTCGACAGCCTGAACCAGTTGCCACTGCTGACGCGACCGTCCCAGGTCCACGTGTCCTTGTCGCGTCCAAGGTCCGACTGAGCCGAGCTCGCGACGGGACCAACGATGAACGCGGCGACTGCGAGGGCTCCAAACAATTTCGTCATGTCCATCACTCCTGGTTATCGCGGCTCGTGCCGCGCTGAATCCGAATGTTGCCGCTGAAGCTTTCCAGCGTGATGTGCGCCCGCCCATTGCCAATCTTGAATTCGAACCTGCTGTCGCGCCCGATTCGATTCGTGCCGGAGCCCATCGTTACGGGAAAATCACTGTCCACGTTGCCGCTGAACGTTTCGAGACTGACCGTCGCGCCAATGTCAGCCGGCACACCAAGCGTGATGCGGCCCGAGTTCGACTTGAACTCATACGTGCCCGACGGATCGATTGCCCCGGTATAGGCAACGGAGCTGCTCACCGTCTCAGCCTTCACCGACTTTGACTGAGCTCCGTTTATCCAGATGTGACCGCTGATCGATTCGCTTTCGATGTCGCCGCTCAC
>JBDUEH010000766.1:0-1528 GCA_040002555.1 Gemmatimonadales bacterium
TGACGCGACTCAGCAATGTCGTCGCGCCGAGTGCCGAGCGAACTGCGCCAAATTCCGCGCGCGCGTCGAAAGTAGTGCCTGCAGAATCAAGGTGGCGCCGTTTCGCATTTATCGGTGTGATAGTGGCGCTTTTGGCTGCCGCCGGGAATTGGTGGCTGCTGCATCGTCAACCCGCGACAGCAGTGCTGACGGCAAGCGCTCAGTTGACTCGTCTGGCAGGGATGGAAGAGTCACCAACCATCGCCCCCGACGGAAAGTCGGTCGCGTATCTGGCATTCGGACCGTCTGACAGTTCGGCCCATGTAGAATTTCGGCGGACCGATGGAGGCGACGCAGTTCAAATTGCCGGAGCATTGAGGCCGACTGCATGGTCGCCCAACGGTGACCGGCTGCTTGTTTCAGGTCCGCAAGGTCTCGAGGTCCGCCCAGCTCTTGGCGGTGAGGGAACTGTCGTGGACTCTCGAGCGAGTTTCGGGTGCTGGTCACCAGACGGACGGCACATCGCCTATTTCGTGGCGGATTCGCTGTTCATCGGCGGTGAGGATCACGAGACTCCGCGATTCGTTACTCGAGTCCAGGATCCCCATTCACCAGCGTGGTCGCCGGATGGCAAATGGATCGCGTTCGTATCCGGAAACAGCGTCTATTTCGGCAACTACAACATTGCGCCTAGCAGGATCTGGCTCGTTTCCGCTGCAGGCGGTACGCCGAACGCTCTCACGTCGTTCGATGGAATCAACACAAGCCCAACCTGGGCACCTGACAGCCGGCGCCTTCTCATGGTCTCATCACTCGGCGGAGTGCGCGATGTCTATCAGGTGAACCTGACGCGCGATGGCAAATCCGACGGGGCACCAGTGCGGGTGAGTACAGGGTTGAATCCATCCCTGATTTCACTTTCTGCCGACGGAAGTCAGCTGGCATATTCGGTCGCGACTTACCAGACCAACATCTGGAAGGCGCGCATTCCAAAAACCGGTTGGATCTCGACACGCGGCGCATTGCCGGTGGAGAGCGAGCGGCAGACAACAGAAGCGATTGACATTTCGCGAGACGGGCGATGGATGGTTTTTGATTCGGATCGCGCGGGGGTCATGCAGATCTTCCGCATGCCGATCGATGGTGGACCCGTTCAGCAGCTAACGCGTGGAGCGGGGCCTTCGTTCGCACCTGCTTTCTCTCCGGATGGAACCGAGGTGGTGTACCACACCATTTCGAACGGTCTCAGGCGCGTATTCGTTGTTGGAGTCAATGGCGGCAAGCCCAACCAGGTTTCGCCTGGCTTAGTGCCCGATGAGCGTGCGGGCCACTGGTCCCCGGACGGGAAAAGCATTGTGTGGGTAGTCCCGACTTCCCTTTCTGCCGTCTCGCGATGGGGCAATAATACAATTCAGGTATCAACACGCGATGTAAGTGGTAAATGGAGCGTTCCGTCGAACGTTCCATTCAAGGGATTGGATCTCACTAGTACATGGTCTGACAGTGGAACAGCACTGATCGGCGTGGATTCCTCGATGAGGTACGTGTC
>JBDUEH010000767.1:0-1527 GCA_040002555.1 Gemmatimonadales bacterium
GAAGGTTTCTCGCAGATCGCGATTGATGTCTGTCGCCTACGTCGACACCTCGTGCCTGGTCGCAATTGCTTTTGGAGAGAGAGGCGCCACGGCCGTCGAACGAAGCCTGCGACAACACGACGAGCTCATCTCATCGAATTTTCTCGAGGCGGAGCTTCGTTCTGCATTCAGGAGAGAGCGCGTGGAGTTCGTCGCAGGCGCGATTGCAAGACTGTCGTGGCTCATCCCCGATCGTTCGTTGACCGATGAAATCGAACGCGTCCTCGAGGCTGGTTACGTTCGCGGCGCGGACTGCTGGCACCTGGCCTCTGCTCTTTACCTCTCTCCTGAACCGTCCTCGTTAGCATTTCTCACCCTGGACGAGCCACAGAAGAAAGTGGCAAAGCACCTCGGCTTCATTGTTTGACTCAATCGAGTGGAATGGGAGAAGCAGCAAAGATCCTTCGAGCGGCCGGCATTCCGGCTACCGGCGGCCGGCCGAAACGGACGGAATTGCTAACGGCCGCAAACTGGAGCTGGCAGCATCAGTTCCGCACTGGCTGGGGGCCGACGGCCGGGTAACCGGATGCCGGAAGGATCTGTTCCAAGAACGTCGTTGCCTGGCACGAAGTGCTCAATATCGGCAGCTCGACGGTGGTGTTCCTGATCAATTGAGACGAAGTAACGCAAAGGTACGCAGCACCATACATTTCGCGAGCCGGCCGCAAATCCGTCCGCGCCTGATTGTTCCCACTGCCAGAGGCGGCTGCATAAGATGACAGGATTTGAGCCACCGCCCAACGCAGCGATTCCCGAGCGCCTGTCCGCGGCAATCGGAGAACGGTATAGCCTCGAGCGTGAACTTGGCGCCGGCGGCATGGCAACGGTCTACCTGGCGCACGATATCAAGCACGACCGACACGTTGCCGTGAAAGTCCTGCGACCGGAGCTGGCGGCTGTCATCGGCGCCGATCGGTTCCTTGCGGAAATCAAGACGACGGCGAATCTCCAGCATCCGCACATTCTTCCGCTCCACGACTCCGGCTCCGTTGACGGCATCCTGTTTTACGTCATGCCGTACATCGAAGGTGAGTCTCTTCGCGATCGCCTGAACCGTGAACACCAGCTTCCCGTCAACGAAGCGGTTCGTCTCGCGACCGAAGTTGCTGGCGCGCTCGACTATGCACATCGGCACGGCACCGTTCACCGCGACATCAAGCCCGAGAACATTCTGCTGCACGATGGACGCGCGCTTGTCGCGGACTTCGGAATTGCGCTGGCCGTAAGCACGGCCAACAGCAGGATGACCGAAACCGGGATGTCACTCGGAACTCCGCACTACATGAGTCCCGAGCAGGCAATGGGCGATCGCGACATCTCGCCGCGCAGCGACGTCTACGCGCTCGGCTGCGTGACGTACGAGATGCTGGTGGGTGAGCCGCCATTCACCGGTCCAACGGCTCAGGCAATAGTTGCCCGGGTGATGACCGAAGAGCCGCGCGGTCTCACCACTCAGAGAAAATCAATTCCGCCGCACGTTGAAGCAGC
>JBDUEH010000768.1:0-1520 GCA_040002555.1 Gemmatimonadales bacterium
ACAGCTTCCAGCTCAGGCTGCGAAAGAATCGATGCCAGCCTTGACGCGACATAGATACGCGGAGAAATCAATCCGACAGTAAAAGCTGGATTGGGCAGGCCGTCTACAACATGTACGCGGCCGGGATTGAGACCAGAAGCTACTGCTGCTCGCCAGAACCGGTCTCCCTTCGTTGGTTGCGATGATTGCAACGGAGACAGCGAACGGGCCAGTGCACGCCAGCTTTTCCATCTGTCGAAAGAGGCGTAGGCGATACCGATAACAAGCGCAACATGAAACGCTTCATGAACAGGCGTCAGAAGAGTGTGAAGCGCCAGCACACAGAAAGCGCCAAGATGATCTACCCCGCTCATCTCGTTCGCTATTGCACCGGAGAGGTGGTGCCCGAATACGGGGCCAATGCTCAGAACGATGAGCGTGCAAATGCCGAACAGGATGGCGCGGCGATGCCCGTGTTCATGGGCGTAGGAATCATTCCCCATCTGCTGCGAGACCGATCTTCTCACTCGTCGGCCTGACTCCGAAGCTTGCGGCGAATCAACCTTCCCAGCTCCGCAAGCTGCTCTGGATCCCGTTCAGCCAGAACGTCGACCAGTGAGGCCGAGACGGCTTGAGGTCCGAGGTTCAAAATTCCTTCGACAACGCGACGCGATGCCATGTTCATGAATTCTTCCTCATTCAGCAGCGCTTCGTAGTGCAGCAGATCGTCGCGCTTGGCGCGCCGAAGCACGCGTTTGGTGACGAGTTTATTGAGCACCGTTATCACCGTGAGCAGAGCGACGCGGTGACGCCGTACGACTATTGAATGCACCTCTCGTGCTGTCGCTGGCTTACCAATCTGCCACGATGCTCGCAAGACGCGTGCTTCGAGATCCCCAAGCACCTTGGCGAGCCCTTCGGAAGAAAGTCGGACAGTATTCTGAATACGCGGGTTTTTCACGTTGCTCGTTCCTCTACATTTTCATCTTGCTGTGATCCATGCCGGCCATCGGATCTTTTTTCGCCGGCTTCTTCGCCGGCGCCGGCTTCGTCGATGTCTTGCGTTCAGGCGTTGCCGCTTTCTTCGGCTTTGTTGTCACCGCTTTCTTCGGCGACGCTGTCGAGTGCGAATGGGTCATTGCGGCACCCATGCCTCCCATCTCCATGCTCTCCATCATCCGCCGCATCTCAGGGTCCGCCATCATGCGCGCCCTTATGACCGGGTCAGCCATCATCCGCTTGTGCATCGCCATCATCGTGGTGGATGTACCGTCCATTCCCGACATGGCCATTCCGGGCTTTGACATTCCGGGCATGGCGGCGCTCGAATGATCAATTCCTTTCATGGAATCCATCGTACCGGAAGGCGCTTTAGCGCTCGCCGTCCGGGTCATGTCTATTCCGGACATTCCGCCAGCAGCCGAGGCGCCGGACGTCGCCGGCGCGGTGCCATGCTGGCTCGCGCCATGATTCATTCCGCTCATGCCACTCATCCCGCCCATCGAGCCCATGATCATCGCTTCGGTTGCACCCCTCGCTAC
>JBDUEH010000769.1:0-1516 GCA_040002555.1 Gemmatimonadales bacterium
CGATGGCATCCGCTTCCCTTCTCTCCATCACACTCGTTCCGGTGATGATGCGGCTGTTCATTAGGAAAGGAATTCGACCTGAAGCGGACAATCCCGTCAATCGGATGTTGATTCGGCTATATCGTCCGGTCATTCAGGTCGTTCTCCGTAACCGGTGGCCGACGGTCATCGCGGCCGGAGTAGTGTTTGCCGCGAGTTTTTTCCCCTGGTCGCATCTCGGAAGCGAATTCATGCCGCCGTTGAATGAAGGAAGCATCATGGACATGCCATCTCTTTTTCCCGGCGTCGGGAGTGCGCAGGCAAAGGCTGTCGTTCAGCAGCGTGATGCAGCTCTTGCGAAAATTCCGGAAGTCGAAACGGTCCTCGGAAAAATCGGCCGCGCGGAAACCGCGACGGACATGGCTCCGATGTCGATGATCGAGACGATCGCCATTCTGAAAGACAAGAAAGACTGGCGGCCTGGAGTTAGCTACGACTCGGTAGTGAGTGAGGTCAACAGAACGGTGCGGACGCCCGGTGTCGGCAACATGTGGTCGATGCCGATCAAGAACCGCCTCGACATGCTGAGCACGGGAATCAAGACGCCTGTTGGTATCAAGATCTTCGGCCCCGATCTCGGCGAGCTCGACAGAATCGGCAGGCAGATCGAGCAGGTTCTGCCGCACGTACGCGGAACAAATACGGTATTCGCCGAGCGGGCAATGGGCGGACGATATCTCGACATCTCTGTTAACCGGGCTGCCGTGGCGCGATACGGAATGATGGCTGGCGCCGTGCAGAGTGCGGTGAGCACGGCGATTGGCGGATCCGAAGCCGGGCAGGTCATCGAAGGGAGGGAGCGGTACAGTGTACTCGTGCGTTATCCGCGAAAATTGCGCGATGATCCCGATCAAATTGGCAACACACTTATATCCACGCCCGGCGGAGCGCAGGTCCCGCTACGTGAACTTGCAACCATAGGAATCACGCGTGGATCGACCCTCATCAAATCCGAGAATGCGTATCTGAACAACATTGTCTACGTAGACGTTATCGGGCGGGATATCGGAGGGTATGTCGGAGAGGCCAAGCAACTGCTTGCCGGTCGCGTCAAGCTTCCACCGGGGTACCGCCTCGAGTGGTCGGGTCAGTACGAGAGCCTCGAACGGGCACAGGCAAGGTTGAAATTAATTGTACCGGTTACGCTCGTAGCGATCTTTCTCCTGCTCTTTCTCAATTTTCGAAGCGTTGCAGAGAGCGCGATCGTGATGCTCTCGCTCCCATTCTCGCTCGTCGGCGGCGTGTGGTTCATGTGGATACTCGGCTATAACATGAGCGTGGCGGTGGCGATTGGCTTCATCGCTCTCGCAGGTGTCGCGACAGAGACAGGCGTCATCATGCTGATTTATCTCGATCATTCGTACCGTGATCGGACGCGTGACGGACTGATCAAGACGGTGGGTGATATCGACGACGCCGTTCAGCACGGAGCGGTGGAGCGAGTACGCCCCAAGATCATGACCGTGACTGCAATCAT
>JBDUEH010000770.1:0-1512 GCA_040002555.1 Gemmatimonadales bacterium
CAGTGCGAGGATGTTGGCAATGTGCTCCAGAGTATCTCGCTGAAGAACGCCTGACATCGTGGTCTACTACATAGCTGCGATCGTAGTCGTAGCCTTCATATTCGATTTCATCAACGGATTCCACGATTCGGCAAATTCAATTGCAACGATCGTCGGAACCCGTGTCCTCAGCCCAGTCGCCGCTGTCATCTGGGCCGCATGCTTCAACTTCGCGGCCGTGTTCACAATCGGCACCGCTGTAGCAAAGGCGATCGCGAAGGGAATGATCGACGGAAACATCGTCACTCCCGAAGTGGTACTTGGCGGCTTGATCGGCGCGATCATCTGGAACCTCATCACTTGGTTTTACGGAATTCCGTCGAGCTCGTCCCACGCTCTGATTGGTGGCTATGCCGGCGCCGCGATCGCTCGAGCTGGCTGGGCGGCGATCGAGTGGGGCACGAAGTGGATCCAGACTTTGTCCTTCATAGTGATCTCGCCGCTGGTAGGACTGACTGCCGGATTTTTCCTGATGGTCATCGTCTATTGGCTGTTTCAGAAGATGGCGCCAGCTCGAGTGGATCGTTTTTTCAGGGTCGCACAGCTGATCAGCTCCGCCGCACTTTCGCTTGCGCATGGCGGCAATGATGCTCAGAAAACGATGGGGATCATCGTGAGCCTGCTAATCTCGGTGAAACCGCTTATGGCGACCCAGACCGGCATCTGGCATCATCTCTATCTCGCCAAGGACGGCGTACCCCTTTGGGTGGAAATGACGGCATATACCGCCATCTCACTGGGCACTCTCTTTGGCGGATGGCGAATCGTTCACACGATGGGATCTCGCATTACGAAGCTTCGGCCAGTCGGCGGCTTCTGCGCAGAAACCGGTGGCGCGCTGGCGATCACGCTCGCCAGTCACTACGGGATTCCTGTGAGCACGACGCATACGATTACGGGATCGATTGTCGGCGTTGGCGCCACAAACCGGCTTTCGGCAGTGCGCTGGGGGCTCGCCCGGCGTATCGTATGGGCATGGTTGATCACCATTCCGGCGTCGGGTATAATGGCCGCGCTGTCGTACTACGCCCTGAGCGCGATTACTTCGCGGTAGCTGCTCGTGCCATTTGATTCCTCGCTGTTCATCAACCGCGAGCTCAGCTGGCTCGAGTTCAATGCGCGCGTTCTTCACGAAGCGTTCGACGGACGCAACAAGCTCCTCGAGCGGCTGAAGTTCATTTCGATCTTCAGCACGAACCTGGACGAGTTTTACATGGTGCGTGTTGCCGGTATTCGGCGGCAAATCGCGGCGGGAATGGCGGCATCTTCTCCTGACTGCATGGCGCCACAACCGCAGCTTGAGGCAATCCACAAACGCGTGGCGGAGCTGGTAGGACTGGCGCGCAGTTGTCTCCACGAGGACCTGCTTCCTGCTCTAGCCGAATTCGGGGTCAGGCTGCTGACGATGGATGAGCTCTCGTCCGAGCAATGGCAGACGGTGGATGAATTCTTCGAGTCGCAGATCTTTCCGGT
>JBDUEH010000771.1:0-1512 GCA_040002555.1 Gemmatimonadales bacterium
ATCTGGTCTGCCATGCGCTTGAGGGTTCGATCAACCGCGCTGGAGCTCAGGACAACCTTCTGTTCTGTAGTTCGTGCTGTCATCTGCTACAAATATGAACGGGTGCGGGATTTATCGGGAGCTTCAGACGATTGTGACGCCCGCTCTTTCTTCGATTACCCGGACCGCCTCGACGTGGTCCGCCTCTTCTCCAAGAACCGCATGCGCCTGCCCTATCAACTCGGCAGCCAGATCGATCAACGGGGTCGGAACATCGTTCTCCGCCGAGATGTCCGCGGCGATGCCTACGTCCTTATCAAGGAGTGCGAGCTTGAACGTCCTCGGAAACGCACGGCCTACCACTCTCTCGGGAAAGAGGTTTTCCGACGTGTTGGAGCGACCACTTGAGCCGTTGATGACTTCCAGTGCGACGCTCGCCGTCACGCCGAGTTTCGTGAGCGTCGCAAGAGCTTCGCCGCCCGACCAGATATGAACCGCGAGAAGTGCCTGATTCATGGCTTTAACTGCGTCGCCGGAACCGACTCTCCCGCAGTGGACGATTTTCTTTCCGAACGCCTCGAGCACCGGACGCGCGCGATCGAGTGCCTCGCCTGAACCTCCGCACATGATCGTGAGAGTTCCCGCAACTGCGCCTTTGACACCGCCACTCACTGGCGCATCGACGAACTCGATGTTTCGCGATGCGAGGTCCCTGGCGATCGCGATCGACGTTGCTGGATCACCCGAAGTGCAATCCACGAGCAAGGCGCCATCTGGAATTGAGCTGGCGATCCCGGACTTCCCTGAAATCAGGTCCTTCACTTCGCGAGACGACGGCAAGCAGGTGATCACGACTTCTGCGTCCTTGACCGCATCGGCCGCGCTTGTTGCAACGTTCGCTTTGTTGCGTGAGGCAAACTCGCCGGCCTTTGCCGATGTCCGATTCCAGACGGTCAACTCAAACGGGGACTTCGCGAGGTGAGCGGCCATCGGAGCGCCTATCGCACCCAGACCGAGGAACGCGACGCGCATCAGTGCGCTCCAGTGACGTGAGCGAAAACAATTCGCGAAATGTCGGCGATCAACGTTGCCGACTGCGTCGGATCCTTGATTCCGCGCGTCAAAACGACAAGCACGTACGGTTTTCTTCCGGGAGGATAGACCACGGCAGCATCATGGGAAACGGCAGTGATCTCGCCGGTCTTGTGCGCGACGGGGGTGCCTGGCGGCAGACCGGCCGGAATCTTGTCATTCACTTCCTGCCCGAGGAGAATTTCTTTCATCTCTCGCGAGGCTGCAGGTGACAGAGCATTTCCTGTCTCGATCTGTCGCAAAAGCGTCGCAAGATCGGCCGATGTGGTGGTATTGATCATTCCTGCGTCGAACGCTTTTTGGTCTTCTACCCCTCGCAGCACCTGCATTCGCGTCGCACCGACGGTTCGCGCCATTGCTGTCACGTTTACGGCCCCAACGAGCGCAATCAGTTCATTCGTCGCGAGGTTGCTCGATCGCGTAATCATTCGGCGAAGCAAG
>JBDUEH010000772.1:0-1512 GCA_040002555.1 Gemmatimonadales bacterium
ATAGGCTTTAAGCTATAAGCCCACGACGTAACACCAATTCTTACAGCTTATAGCATACAGCTACTGCAAACAGCTGCTAGCTAGAAGCTCGCAGTTCCCAAATTTTGATCAACAAGTGAGAGACGCCCGTTGACGAACTCCAACCTGGCGTTGAACCTGGCACGCCGCGGAATTCGCAAATCGGGGACAGAGACCGAAAGATAGTCTTCGGTTAGGCCAATGCCCTTCCCGACCATGATTACGTCCGCGGTTCGACCGGATTGCCGCGCCGAGTAGGCGGAAGCCTTTTCCGCTGCGATGGCCCTCAACTCTTTCGCGCGGCGCGATATGTCGCTCGCCGCGACTACTCCTCTCAGCTTGAGTGCGGCCGTTCCGGGGCGCGGTGAATACGGAAAAACGTGGAGCGACGTAAACGGTAAAGACCGCAAAACGGCAACGGTCTCCGCATGATCCTCTTCCGTCTCACCCGGGAAACCGCAGATGACATCACCCGAAAGCGCAAAGACATCGCGGTCACCTATCAATCGCGTCACAGCGCTCACATAAGCAGCTGCGTCGTACCAGTGCCGCCCCATCCTTTTGAGTATTCTCTTCGAACCTGACTGAAGCGGCGCATGAAGATGGGGCGCGACCCGACGCGAGTCACGCGTCAGCAGATCGAATAGCTTGTCATCGACTTCGGTCGCCTCGATCGATGTCAGCCGGAAACGAACAGAATCTGTTTCGGACACGAGCCGCTCGAGTAGCTCACCCAACGACGAGCCGATGTCGGTTCCGTAAGTACCGAGATGAATTCCAGTCAGGACGATTTCCGGATGCACATCGGCAAGAGCAAGCGCTTCATCGACGAGTTCCTGTATCGATCGCGACCGGTTGGAGCCGCGTGCGTTGGTTGCGACGCAGAATGTGCAGTGCTCATCGCAGCCGTCCTGAATTCGGAGGAGCGCTCGAGCGCCCGTCTGCATCACTTGCCGCTTGATGTTGCCGACACTCAAGCCCAATGCTGCACCAACTGCACTGATATCAGCACCAGCAACAAGCGATTTGACCGACGGTAACGTCGCCAATGGCGAAACCGTCTCATTGCGCTCTACCACCCCTGGCGCGCATCCCATTATTACGCTGCGGATTGACGGATTGAGGCGCGCAGCGCGACGGACACCCGATCGAAGGTCTGCTTCGGCCGCGCTGGTAACCGAGCAGCTGTTGAAAATCGCGTAGTCAGCATCTGTTGCGTCGTCGACGACGTCAACACTGGCTGAGGAAAGGAGGCTGAGCACCGCTTCGGTGTCGTACTGGTTTGCGCGACATCCGTAGGTTTGAACAAAAACCTTCATCAGACTTCGAGCGTCGTTCCCCGAACGCGGATCTTCGAAGCAGGCATTTCGCCGCTGTTCGGTCCCTTTCGCTCGATGGGAAGCTGAACGAAAAACTGGCTTCCTTCGCCTTCCTTGCTTTTCACCCAGATCATTCCGCCGTGCAGATCGACGACAAGTTTGCAGAAGGTCAAGC
>JBDUEH010000773.1:0-1509 GCA_040002555.1 Gemmatimonadales bacterium
GAATTACTATTCCGCTTGCACGGTAGAAATTCGCGCCGTGCATGTGATTCCCGTATGACGCATCCTCGGTGATCATGACGGAGAGCATCACCAGGACCACTGCTGCGCCAATGGCGAAGATGAATCCGAATTTTTGCTTTTCGGCCTCGACAACAGCACGGTTCTGGGCGCCGAGCGACATGAGGATCGCGCCAAGCTCAACGGCAATCATCCCCGACGCGAGGATTATATGCGGGGGACTGATGATCTTCACATCAAGCCCATACGCGTTGTGCCACCAGTTATCGAACGGGGCTGAAGTGATCATCATGATCGTGCCCCAGATGCACACCCATGCTCCGATCGGCGCCTGGAATAATTTCCAGAAGCGCACTGACTGACTCCGGTCCGCGTAAGACCCGGCGAACGTCGTTGAGAGAGCGAGATAGCCGCAGCTCAATCCCGCAATGACCGCTCCCGCCTGCTGGAGCAGGTGTGGCGGCGCCCAGAAGGTGTCTCGCCCAATGGTGCGGTGCCACGAGATATCCCACACCAGACCGATGACGATTGAAGCCGATGCTACGAGAACTGCGTAGATCGTCCACTCAGCAGCGGTCGCCTTGACACCTGAAACTGAGTCGGCTGCCCCGGTAACCGGAACAGCCGAATACGGAACGGCCATGTTGACCTCGATGACTGACTAGTAGCCGCGTCTCCGATGACGGTCGGGAATGTCGATCTTTCCCTTAACCTCGGACGAGCGGATGCTGCCGCTTCCCTTGTGATTAACGAGAAAATCACCGGCAATTCTCTCTACGTCAATGTTGCCCGACCCATCTTCGTCGACGCGCATCGTGCCGCCAACCCCAACAGCGTCGATATCACCTGAGCCATCTTCATTAACCTCGAAGTCCCCGACGACGTTCTTCACGTTGATGTTGCCCGAACCATCGGAGACGTGGAGCGTGCCTTCGACATTCTCGATCGTGAGATTTCCCGAGCCGTCCTCGACGGTGGCGTTGCCTTTCACGCCGTTGATATCGAGCTCGCCAGATCCATCGACGAGATGTAGCGGACCGACTGAGATGATCTTCATGTCCCCACTTCCATCTTCAACGTCGAGCGCGACATTCATCGGTACTTCAATTACGAGGTCGAGGGCCATGTTCCAGTCACCGCGCGTCGACTTCCAACCGCTGTTTTCGTCGTCCGGCATGTCAGACTTGATGAAGACGACATCACCACGCCGCTCGGCGATCAGTTTGATATCGTCGAGACGGCCTCGCGAAGACGAACGAGCGGTTCCGCGAACCTGAACGCGCGTGATTCCCGACCTGCCTTCGATGCGAAGACTGCCGGCACCAGCACTCACCTCAATGGATTTGGCACCGCTCGCATCGACGTCGGCATTTCTGGGCGACGTGTAGTCGTCGAATCCGGCCGCGCGAACCTTGTGAACAGGGATGAAAGCAGCAGCGACGATGAAGGCGGCAAGGCCGGTGCGAAGTACGAGGCGTGATCGCGTCATTG
>JBDUEH010000774.1:0-1501 GCA_040002555.1 Gemmatimonadales bacterium
CGGCGACGTGAACGTTGAGATTGTGATTGACGCGAATTCCAGCCACACCTGACGTGCCTGAGTGCGGTCCGTCGCGATCGACCACCGAACGATCCAGCGACTGAACCTCGGTGCCATTCACGCGAAAGCTCAGCTTCGCCGGATTTACGACGACCGACAGAGTGTTCGTTGCCGTTCCCTTCGCATCGATCTTCTTCACCGCATCATTGGCCGTCCAGTCAACCATCTTGTGCACGGTCGAATCGTTCGCGCGGTGGTTGATTATGAACATTCCATCCTGACCGATGAGGAAATACAGGTAACTCTGGGCCGGAGTGGTGAGCTTCGCTCCTCCGAGGATCAGGCCATAAGCCTCACGATGCGGTGTGGCGGCCTCCTGGATGAAAGTCGCCTGAACTGTGTAGTTCTCTGGAAGTGTGTTAGTGGGGTTCCAGTAGATCGCGGCGGGACCTGATGTGACGTGGATGCCCTGACCCATTGTGTAGAATTTTGTTTCCGTGATCTTGCGACCCTGCGATTCAGCTCTCGGATCGAGTCGTCCTGTCCATCCTGGAACGGTGACGCCACCGTTGGCGATCAGTTTGTCAGGGTCGCTGCCCTGCGCCGACAAAGTGGCGGCACTGAGCATAACCAAGGCAGCTGACGCGATTGAAAACTTCATTCACCCTCCTGCGGGTTTGATTTGTTGAGGGCAGATATTAGCCGCCCCTCGACCAAGTTCGCCAGTGGATTCAGGCGAATGTTACTCCAGCGCCGTCGAAGCGTTCCGAACAAACGTTCGACGAAGTTTTGTTTCAGTGTCCGCTCATCTCAGCAATAGCCTTCTCAGCGTCTTCGGCGTCTTTCTTTTCGCCAGCTGTGTTTCGCGGATTGAACTCGAGAGATTTTCTGTATGCGACTACTGCGCCTGCCGTGTCACCTGATTTTCTGAGTGCAGAACCGAGCGCCATCCGGGCGTCGTAGGATGTGGGATGAAGTCCCGTGTCGAAGCGGATGATGTCGATCGCATCGGCAAGTGTGCCGTGCGTGGCGCGGTCGTCCGCCACGGCGAGAATGCCGCCTTCCGCAAGGTCGTAGCCCGCGACTGCAGTCGCGCCACCTCTCCTCAAATTCCGAATGACGTCGGCCACTGGGCGGCCTGCCTGAATCGAATCGCGCAACGCCTGTTGAAGCGTAGGCATCAGCGGCGAAATGAGGATGACCTTATCACCCCGCGGGCTGACAACATACGTAGACAAACTTTGAAGATCGGGCTGAATCATCTCCGCGACCTTCTTCCACGTTGCGGCCTTTCCCGGCTTGAGCGCGTAGATCGAGTTTCCCTTGCCCATCAACACAAAGCCATTCCGCGTCCACGAATGGATCACTCGTCCAACGAGCGCGGGTGCGAGAGTTGAAGATTGAAGTGTTCGCAGGTCGAGCATGCCGAGCTGGTTGCGGCCGAGACTGTCTGTTTTGGTGAAGCTGATAGCGTGTCTGCCGGGAACGAGCTGGGGTGGCA